>JAUWCF010000062.1 GCA_030609445.1 Thermoplasmatota archaeon
AATTTTTCAGGTCGTGAAGATATCCGACTTAGTTTCACTCCTAGTTATTTCTATGACCCAACTCAACAAGGATACACCTACAACTTTACAATTACAGTTCACTACAGACCCTAAAGATATTGAACATCATTTAAAACTAAATTTAAGGGAGGATTATGAACATTAAGAAAGCCCTTGCAGTTGCAGTAATCGTCTTATTCATCAGTGTGAGTGTTATCCCATCAACTGGCACTACAGACGTAAAACAGATAACTATGCCTATTGGTGATAAGGTTAATCAGTATTTAAATGAAAAGCCAGTAGAACATGTATCATTATTTTATGCTGACGTACGGATGAACATTAGAAAAGAAAGTCTAAACCATTTGGGCGGTGGAGGAGGTGGAACTACTTATGCGTATTACCTTCAATTCGATGCAAATTTAGATGAATTAAGAATAGAACTTGTTTTGAATTATACTGCAGAGATGAATTATACTCTTAAATTTCCATTCGTGCCTGCTCCTATTTTTGCTTTAGGTATAAAAATACAAAATATTACCAAATATGAATGGGTATATTTCAAATTAAAACATCATGGATATTTTACTCGATGTGGAAATTTTTCAATTGTGTTTAATATAGATATGATATCTATTGAAAGTGGAGATGAACTTAAAATTCAGCCAATAATTTCAAGGATAATACTTCCATTAGATTTCACAGATAGTACGAATAAATCTTGGGGGAGAATTATTCGATTAATATATCATATACCTTTTCTAAATGAACTATTACTTTCTAATTGGCTATTTCCAAAATTTGCAACTTATGAACATAATCATCATATTGGTGCACCTTTGTTTCTATTTTTTGATTAACATCTATTGTAGATTAGATAAAATATCTGTTACTGGGTAAAAACAAAATTGGCATAAAACACTACAAATTACCCACTACTGATTTCCCACGTAGTTTAGCATATCAAAGGAGTAAAGATACACTTTCTTTTCTCTTTCTCATTTTGAGAAAATATATGATTGAGTGGAACTTGAGCTCAGACAAAAACATTAAAACTAAAAATCTATTTTGTATTAAGAAGATGGGCAATGTAAAATATAAAAAATTTGTTTAACCTCAATATTTATAAGTAAAAATTTACTTTGCCTTCTAAAATCTACTCCTTATGAGGAAGAAAATGTCAGCATACGATCAGAAATCATTGGAAGAGAAATGGCAGAAACAATGGCAAGAGAAAAAAATCTATCATTTTGATTTTGATAGTAAAAAAAAGCCATACAGTATTGATGTCCCTCCGCGGTATGCCTCAGGACCATTGCATGCTGGTCATGCCGTTCATTATACCCATATAGATTTTGCAGCTCGATATAAACGAATGAGAGGATACAATGTTTTTTTTCCTTTGTGTTTTGACGTCAATGGGATTCCTATTGAGGAACGTATTGAAAGACAACTAAATATTACCCGTAAAGATATCGATCGACATAAATTCATAAAGCTTTGTTCTGATTTTGCTGAAAAAAATATTGCAACGATGACTGATCAGTTTATACGACTGGGGGAAAGCATGGATCCCAGTATTTTCTATCAGACAAATGCAGAATACTACCGAAGAATCACTCAGATATCATTTATTGAGCTGTACAACAAGAATTTAATTTACAAAGGAAAATTTCCTGTTAATTGGTGCCCACGATGTATGACCGCTATGGCTGATGCAGAAGTAACATATGCTGATCGTACGACACATCTTAATACAATTAAGTTTTATTTTACTAAAGATCCTCCAGAGCAGATACTTAAATTCCATGGTGTTGGAAAAGATGGAAATGGAGTTTATATTGAAATTGCGACAACAAGACCTGAGATGCTTCCGTCCTGTCAAATCGTTGCAGTTCATCCATCTGATGAACGAGCCCCCTGGTTAGTTGATCAGGTTGTTAAGGTTCCTGCTTTTGATAAAGAAGTAAAAATCGTTGAGGATGACGCTGTTGATCCAGAGTTTGGGTCTGGTTTAGTTATGATTTGTACCGTTGGAGATAAAGAAGATTTAAACTGGGTTTTCAAATACAAACTTCCTCTTGACATGAGCATCAATGAAGAAGGAGAAATGACAGAGATCTGCGGTAAATATCAAGGGATGAAAATAGAAGATGCTAGAAAACAGGTTATTGAAGATTTAGAAAAAACATATCTTCTTATAAAAAAAGAGCCACTTGACCAAAATGTTGGTGTCTGCTGGCGATGTAAAACACCTATTGAATTTATCAACGCTGAACAATGGTTTTTAAAAACAGTAGATTTTAAAGAGATGGTTCTGAAGCAAAGCAACGCAATGAATTGGTTTCCTGAGTTTATGAAGATCCGACTAGAAGACTGGGTTAACTCACTTGAATGGGATTGGGTTATCAGTAGACAGCGATATTTTGCAACACCTATACCTCTTTGGGAATGCGGAAAATGTGGTGAAGTTGTCATTGCACGACCAAAGGATTGCTATGTCGATCCAACCATAGATAAACCTCCTGTTGAAAAATGTCCAAAGTGTAACGGAAAACTCATAGGATGCGAGGATGTTTTTGATACTTGGATGGATTCATCGATATCTCCATTATACAATACGTTTTGGCGGAGAGATAATGAAAAATTCAAAAAACTTTATCCAATGTCTCTTCGACCACAAGCACATGATATCATCAGGACATGGGCGTTTTATACAATACTTCGATGTATGCTCATCACTGATGCAAAACCTTTTGAAAATATTATGATGGGCGGCTTTATCTTATCTGAAGATGGCACACCCATGCATGCAAGTCTTGGTAACGTTATCGACCCTCTCAAAGTAATCGATGAATATGGTACTGATGCATTTCGTTGCTATGCGGCAAGTTGCACACTTGGTGAAGACAACCCGTTTCGTAAAAAAGATGTCATTCGGGGAACGAAACTTCTGAGAAAACTATGGAACGTTGAACAATTCATAGGAAACATTGTAAAAAAAGGTCAACCAGAAGAAACACAACTACAAGATATAGACAGATGGATGCTTTCAAAATATAGCAAACTGGTAAAAAGATGTACGAAACAAATGGATGAATTTGACTATTCGCAAACAATGAAAGAAGTAGAATATTTTCTCTGGCATGAACTCGCAGATCATTATATAGAAATGATTAAATCATCAATTTATGAAGAAAAAAACGTTGAAAGCATACAATATACTCTTTACACGGTTGGCCTTGGTCTTCTTAAACTATTTGCCCCATTCATTCCATTTATCACTGAGGAAATTTACCAGAATCAGTACAAAGATTCCAAAGGAGATAACAGTATTCATGTTTCAGCTTGGCCAGAGCCGATACTTGTTGATGAAGAAAAAGAAAATACAGGCGAACTTGTTAAAAACTATATCTCACAGATTCGTTCATGGAAGAGTGAACAAGGTATCGCGTTAAATGCTTCAATAAACACCTCTGCAACCTATGCCCCAAACGAAACAATTTCAAAACTTAAAGCAAGTGAATCGATCATTACATCAACATTGAAATATCCCAAGAATCATAGTTTTATTGCAGGTAAACCAGATATTGAGGAAAAAATTGTTTCAGTTTCACCAGTCTATTCAAAACTTGGACCAAAATTTACAAATGAGGGCAAGAAGATAACCAAATGGGTACAGGATAAACAAGCTGAAATTATCAAAAAAATTGAGGAAGTGGGAGATATCTTTATTTCAGACATACCATCAGTTCAATCCAGCTTTAAAGAAGGATTGCTTAAAAATGACTATATTCAAGTTAAAAAAGAGACTGTTGTTAAAGGTAAGAAAAACTGTATTATTCTTCCTTTTGATGGGTTTTATCTAGAAATTCAAGAGGAATAGCATGAAAATCAATAAGAGAGTCTTAAGGAGTTGGGCTGTCAAAATACTTGCAATCCTTATAGTGATTGCAATGATTCTTACAGGATTTGTTGTCATCTTTTGGAAATAGTTATTTTTCTAGATAGGTTTTTAAATAATATTTTTATTCAACAGAACTTGGGGAGAACATTATGGCAGATAAAAAATTGGGAAATCAAGAATCTAAGATTATGAATAGATGGATTATAGTCGTCGGAGCTATCATGATACAGCTCGCTCTCGGTGCGATTTATGCATGGTCGGCTTTTACGACTCCTTTGCAGGGAACATCAGAGTTTGTTAGTGAATTTGCATTCAGCAGGACACAGACGCAGGCGATATTTAGTGCAGGTCTTGCGACATTTGCATTATTTACAATTGTTGGAGGAAGAATTCAGAAAAAAATTGGACCACGAAAGGTCGCCTTAGCAGGAGGGATTCTCCTAGGCCTTGGATATATCATAGGAAGTTTTGTTGGTGCTAATTTTGCCTTAAAATTAATTGGAATAGGTATAATCGCTGGTGCAGGTATTGGTCTTGCTTATGTTATCCCAATTGCAGTTGGAGTAAAATGGTTTCCAGATAAAAAAGGGCTTCTGAGCGGACTTGCTGTCGCAGGATTTGGATTTGGAGCATTTATATGGATTCTCATGGCAAATCCACCTAGCATTCTTGGATTCAATGGAATCATTGCAAAACAGACAGGTTCTTTTGCTTATACAATTGCTAACGTTGACGGCTGCTTTAGACTCTACGGCATCATCTTCTTACTTCTTGTCGTAGCTGGATCTCTTGTAATGAAAAATCCTCCAGCTGGTTGGAAACCTGCAGGATGGAAAGAACCAGAAGCATTATTATCAAAAAAGAAAAAAATTATCTCTGATCTGGTTCCTAAAGAGATGCTAAGAACAAGACAGTTCTATCTGCTATGGGTGATGTTTTTCATCGGTGCTCTTGCAGGACTTATGGTTATTGGTAATGTTCAGAATTTTGCAAAGAGTGCAACAGATGGTTTTAGTGCATATGGTTTTTCTGTGCAGAAAGCTATAGATTTTGCCGTAATTGGTGCTGCTATATCACTCCCAATTTTCAATGGAATCGGCAGAATTGTATGGGGACAAATCTCCGACAAAGTTGGACGGAGAAAAGCACTTATCACAATGTTTTTGTTCCAAGGAATAACAATGATGCTGTTCTTTTATACGACATCAAATCCATATATTTTCTACGTGATAGTTGCTTTTATTGGATTTAACTTTGGAGGTAATTTTGCATTATTCCCAGCAGCAACTGCAGACTCATTTGGTGCAAAGAACATAGGTTTAAACTACGGTTTTGTGTTCATGTCATATGGTATAGGTGGTATTGTTGGACCAATACTTGCTGGTATGGTTCAGGATGCAGGTATGAGCTTTTTGTATGCATTCATCCCAGCAGCAGTTATGTGTTTCATAGCCGCAGCTCTTGCTTTAATCTATAAGCCTCAGGTCGAAAAGAAATAAGACAATAAAGAGGTATACAACAGGAGATACATCTATGTCTGAAAACAGCTCTACCGATCAACTCATTCAAGATTTACAAGCATCCAACAAGAGATATGCCTCTGAAAATCAGGGCAAACTTCAAAAGTTTGTAGATGGGCAAAAACCTAAGATTGCTGTTCTTACCTGCTCTGATTCACGTGTAATTCCTGAATTTATTTTCGGCAAATCCATTGGTGACCTTTTTATTGTCAGAGTTGCTGGTAACGTTGCCATGGATACATCTATTCTTTCTTCTCTTGGATATGCTGTTGATCATCTAAACGTGGACATTCTGATAATTTTAGGTCATACAAACTGTGGTGCAGTATGTGCTGCCGAGGCATCAACAGATGAAAGTAACGAACTGCTCAATGAAATACGACAAAGTTTCCCCTTGCATAACAACCATTTTCTCAGCAACATCATGCGTCAACTAGATATGTTGCCAAAAAGAAGTAAGGTTATTTCCAAAGCAATAAATGAAGAAAAGCTCCATCTTGTTGGAGCGATATATCATCTAGAGGATGGCGTAGTAAAGTTTTTATGATCACATCCTAAACTGAGCAAGAAATAACCCTAGAGTTTGATCAACTTATATGAGGATGATCCTAATCCAATCTCCTCACCATATTTTATTTGTTTTAAAGGGCTAATATGGTTTTCTTTTTCAAAAACATCAGGTTTTACATCATGTATAAGATCAAGTGATGCTTTATCTATTGCCACAGGATCATCAGATACTAAATAACCAATATCGGGACATATAACAGGTCCTGCGAATGGATCACAATCACAGGATCTAGCAATACGCTTCAA
>JAUWCF010000063.1 GCA_030609445.1 Thermoplasmatota archaeon
ATACTGAGTAATTTTCTTCTTGATCTTCTTTTTAGATTCCTCGGCAAGCGGAAAGATTGTATGCTCAAGCTGATATGTATGACAGGAAGTACATGCAGACTCATTGTATTTACCTTCCTGCGGCGGAAGCCCAACATTTAAAACAGCCCTGTTGCCACCAATGCGAAGAATCGCTTTTTTAATCTCATCAAACGTGGCATCACCAACTTCAAATCGATTAAACTCCCGAGCAAGACGTACGGGATGCGGACTATGACAATCAGAGTTAGTTAAAAATGTAAGCCGATTCAACTCCTGGATTTTATCAGCATAATCTGAATCAGCACTAAGACCCAGCTCCACAAAAGAAATATAATCAGTAAGATCACCATAACAATCAGTAAGAGATGAATGATGAGCATACAGAGCAGTATATGGAGTGAAAGCATGTGCAGGACCAATGATTGCATCAACATCTTTTGCAAAAGACGCAATATCTTCACCACTGAGATTTACATTTGGTCTGCCATCTGTTTCAAGATTTTTCGAATGAGGCATTATTTTTTCTTTAAACTCATCAACAGCAGAAAAACAGGGGAAAATACAAGAGATGATGAACCCTATGAAGACCTTCGACTTCAGTGCTCAGAATAAAATGCGTCCCATTCATCTCAAATGTGCCATCATCAATAGTATCGCATGTTTTAATTTCCTTAATCCAACCACTATGAAGACAATCACCTGTTGCCATCACATCAATACCTTTACGAGGAGCCTCAAGAGAGATGGTTTCTATATTCATCTTGTCACTAGTGGCACCTGAATAACGAGAATGAATGTGAAGATCTGCATTAATTATCATGTTTTTCCTTCAGTTGATTCTAAACTTTCATTTTTTTCCTCTTCAGATGGTTCAGCACCAGAACGTTCAACATCTTCATTTTCCTTTACGTCCCCGGTTTCCTGTTCCACTTTTTCCGTTTCAGCCTTTACCAGTTTTTCTTTTTTTCCCTTCTTTGATTTTTCAAAATGCTTCTGTTCAAAAAACGTAGTGTTTGCAACAAACAACAAAACACCAGCAATGACAATGATAAGACCAGCAACTAGCAATAGCTGACCGCCTAATCCAAGGCCCCATTGAATATCCAAACTCGCTGAATCTACTCCCTCAATATGTAAAGGAATTGTTTTATCACCACCAAATGGTTGGGATGAAAGACTGGAAAATATCTCTGATACTGTTGCATCGGCATTCTCGCCCAATCCAGTCATACTACCAAAGGCCCCAAGAGACATAATCACAATGAGAATCATAATAATTACAAACGCAAGCTTAATGCCTCGATAGACATATTTTTTCCCCAGTTTTTTACTTGTAGAAATACCAATAGTTCCAATAAAAAGAAACACAAGACCAACAATAATCAGTAAAGAAAACGGGATAGCAATAGACCCAATCTGAGCTAAGCTTCCACTGTCGTCAAGAAGATTTATCCGTATGCCATTAACACCATCGATAACAATCATATCTACCATGCCTGTCGTCCCATGCTCTGGAATATCAATATCAACAGCTACTCCATACCAGGGACTAAACAGCCCAAAAATTGCGACAATTACTCCAAGAAAACAAAAAATATTTCCTATGCTTTTTAAGTTGAATCCATCGATATAAAGTATTGACAGTATCCTGGGACCAAGGCCATATTGCCTATGTCGTCGGTAAATAAAAAACGCAGTAAAAAGAAGTGAAATAGTTGTAAATATAATAAAAAGTGTAACAAAATTATAAAGAAACCATTCCAACATAAACACCATATTGTCAGCCTGTGGTAAACCACCACCCCAGCCAACAGGATCATTCCACATGACACTGTTCTCTCGATACATAGGCCCCTGTGGACCGACTCTCCCCCGAATCTCATCTTCTGCACCGCCGTACACGCCCCATCTCCCAGCATAATTAAGCCAATCTTGTTCTTGTGGGTCAAGAAGCTCTAAATTGTAATCATCTATCGACAACACTTTTCCATTAGTGCCAACTATATCACTTGCAGCACCAATCACTCCAGAATACGAACGAAGATAATTAGCATGAGTCCCCTGGGCAACATACACCTTAATATGATCTCCCGCGCGTTCAACCTGACCCCATGATGCTTTCTGACCACTATGATGCTGACTATACATTACTTCAGTAGGTTGCCCATCGGAGAGAATAACCTGCACCATCTCCCAATCACCTTCATGAATATTCAAAGAACCTTTGTTGAACGCATAAAACATCCAATACTGAACAACTGTCGTCCCACCACTTGAATAAACACGAGAATATACTTTATAACCAAGCAGACTTTCCTTACTCTGATAATCATTAATAATACCATCATCATCAATTGAACCTCTCTGATTATCAAGATACAGATATTCATTTGTGGAATTCTGATTAAGACCATCAACCGACGGCGTCTCAGTGATCAATACCACTTCATCCTCAGTAAATTGATACAGATATGAGTTATCAATATGATATGATACATCCGCAGGAAAACAGGTTTCATCCTTTTCAAAATAAAAGATTGGTGCATATTGTTGTGCAATATCTATATCAGTAGCATCAACAGTCCCAATAAAACTTCCAAGAATTAAGGAAGAAACAAAAACCGCCACAATAAATACGTTTTTAAATTTCATATACCTCCTCCAAAGAAAGATATTCTCCCGCATTATTTAACCTTTCTCAAAAAATTATAGTACAACTCTGAATAGTAACATTTATTAGTACTGAACCCATATGTTTCTTCGGGAGAAATACCCTAGGAGAATGGGATAAAAAATATTCCAAAAAACTAGCAGAATTTAGTGTAAACTTTGTGAAATGGAGATTTACTATGTCTAATGAAGAAAAGAAGGAAAAAAGTTCATACGATGCAGATAAAATTCAAGTACTGGAAGGTCTCGAATCTGTACGTAAAAACCCAGGAATGTATATTGGAAGTACGGACCCGAGAGGACTGCATCATCTTGTCTACGAAGTAGTTGATAATGCAATAGATGAAGCACTTGCTGGGTATTGCACCCATGTAGAAGTTTCAATCAATAAGGACGGGTCAGTAACCGTAGTCGATAATGGAAGAGGGATCCCTGTCGACATGCATGAGAAATACAAAAAACCTGCAGTCGAACTTGTTCTTACAACGCTTTATGCAGGAGGTAAATTCGACGAAGAGGCATATAAAGTTTCAGGGGGGCTGCATGGCGTTGGTGTTTCTGTTGTCAATGCTCTTTCGGCATGGCTTGAAGTAAAAGTTAGAAGAGACGGAAATGAATACCATCAAAGATATGAACAGGGAAAAACAGTTTCCCCTCTAAAAATAATTGGGACATCAAGCGAAACAGGTACAACCGTTACTTTTTTTCCAGATATGGAGATTTTTGAATCAGGAGATTTTTCCTACGAAACGCTTGCAACAAGAATTCGAGAGATGGCATTTCTCAACGCAGGGCTTCAAATAATAATAAAGGATGAAAAAAAAGGACAGCAGGATACCTTCAAATATGATGGTGGCGTCAGTGAATTTGTTTCGTATATAAATAGGAACAAAAACCCATTATATCCAAACCCTGTCTATTTCCAAGGAGAAAAAGGGGGCGTGCAGGTAGAAATTGCAATCCAATATACTGATAGCTATACGGAAAATGTTTTCACGTTTGTAAATAACATAAACACTCACGAAGGAGGTACACATCTTTTTGGTTTCAAAGGAGCACTTACTAGAGTCCTTAATGACTATGGAAAGAAAAACAAGATATTTAGTGATGAAAGCTCCAGCCTCAGTGGAGAGGACTGTAGAGAAGGAATAACAACAGTCATCTCATGTAAAGTACTGCATCCGCAATTTGAAGGGCAAACAAAAACAAAACTTGGAAACTCAGAAGTACGAGGTATTGTCGAAAGTATCACACATGAAAAATTATCTGAATTTTTTGAAGAAAACCCTGTTGTTGCCCGCACCATTATTGATAAAGCAGTTCTGTCAAGTAAAGCTCGTGATGCCGCACGAAAAGCACGAGAAATGACACGGAGAAAAGGAATACTTGAATCTTCAGCACTTCCCGGGAAACTTGCTGATTGTTCGAGTAGAGATCCTGCTAAATCAGAAATATATATCGTCGAAGGAGATTCTGCAGGTGGCTGTTTTTCTGGAGACGCAAAAATTGCATTAGTTGATGGAAGGAATGTATCATTTAAACAATTAGTAAATGAGAATAATCAGGGAAAGAGGAATTTTTGTTACACGATAAAAAAAGATGGGGCGATTGGTATCGAGGAAATCAAACATCCAAGAATTACAAAACGAAATGCCAATGTAATAAAAATTACACTCGATAATGGTAAAGAAATTGTATGTACTCCAGATCATCTATTTATGACAAGGAATGGATATTATAAGAGCGCTCATGAGTTGACTTTTAAAGATTCCCTTATGCCTCTTAGGAAACAATTATCAAAGATTGGAAAAAGGATAACTGTTAAGGGATATGAACTAGTATACGATAACAAAGATCATAGATGGATATTTACTCACATTTTATCAGATAGTTGGAACAGAGAGAATGATATTTATTCTTCTGAAATTGGCTCGCATAAGCACCATATTGATTTTAATAAATTGAATAATAATCCAAATAATATCACAAGACTTCCAAAAGAAATACACATGCAGCTACATAGGGATCAAGCAAGTAAAACTCTTCATACAGATGAAGTAAAAGAAAAATGTAGAAAGCTCAAACAAACAAAAGAATTTCGAGAAAAAATGAGTAAAAGAATGAAAAAGCCAGAAACTAGAAAGTTACTAAGTAAGAACGCAAAAGAACAATGGACTCCTGTTTTTAGAGCAAAAAGAAAAGAGACATATGATAAAACATACTTTAGAAAAACAATACAATGTTTACATGAGAGTTATGAGACCTTTAATGGAATAAACATAGTAGAATATAATAGATTGAGAAAAGAAAAGAACGATAAAACTCTCTTAAAATTTGATACGTTTATCAATAGATTTTTTATGGGTGATGAAAAAGCAGCTGAAGAGGCTGTAGCAAATTACAATCACAAAATAGTGAATATCACGACATTAAAAGAAAAAATAGATGTTTATGATATCGAAGTATCTCACACACATAATTTTGCATTAGCATGTGGAGTTTTTGTCCATAATAGTGCTAAACAAGCAAGAGACAGGGAGTTTCAAGCAATATTACCCTTACGTGGAAAGATTTTAAATGTTGAAAAAGCTCGAATGGACAGGATACTAAAAAGTCAAGAAATCCTTGCATTAATTACTGCAATTGGAACAAGTATTGATGAAGAGTTTGAACTTGAAAAAGCAAGGTACCACAAAATCATTCTTATGACTGATGCTGATGTCGATGGTGAGCATATTCGAACTCTTCTTCTCACATTTTTCTTCCGATATATGCGCCCACTCATTGAGGAGGGTTATCTCTATATCGCTCAACCCCCACTTTATAAGATAAGTAAAGGAAAAACATCTCTCTATGCATTTTCTGATCGAGAGAAAGATCAAAAAGTTCAAGAACTAGGAGGCACGGGTATCGGTATTCAAAGATACAAAGGTCTGGGGGAGATGAATCCTAATCAACTATGGGAAACAACAATGGATCCTGAATCAAGATTGATGCTTAAAGTAACAGTTGAGGACGCCGTCGAAGCAGATGAACTATTTACCATTCTTATGGGAGAGAAAGTTGAACCGAGAAGAGAGTTTATTGAAGCTCATGCAAAAGACGTGGTGAATCTTGATATTTGAGGTGATATGACATGGATGAAGATATTAAAAAAGAAGAAACTCGAACTATTGAATCAGAGATGAAACGTGCATTTATTGATTACTCAATGAGCGTCATTATGAGTCGAGCTCTCCCAGATGTACGAGATGGTCTAAAACCAGTTCATAGAAGAATTCTGTATGCAATGAATGATATGGGTATGACTCATGAAAAGGCATATAAAAAGTCAGCAAGAATTGTTGGTGAATGTTTTGTTAAAAATACTATGATATTAACCAAACAGGGTTTAACCCCCATACAAGACATAGAAAGAGGGGATATGGTTTACACCCAGCATGGTGTTGAAAGAGTCAAAGAATTGTATACGATGCCTAAGCGTGATTTATTGAAAGTCACCTTAGAAAATGGTATTGAAAATAAGGTTACAAAATCTC
>JAUWCF010000055.1 GCA_030609445.1 Thermoplasmatota archaeon
TGTTGCTGTTTTAAAGGCAACTAATGCTACTAACCTTGTTGATTGGCTTAATAATAATGATTTTGTTGTGCCATTGTCAGCCATACCTGTTCTTCAGGATTATTGTAATCAAAGTGATTTTTACTTTGTTGTGAATAAAATCAACTTAACTAATATGTATACAACTCCTGAAGAGATACAAAATGCTACTGATGATCTTCAAGACGGAGTTGCAACACCCTTGCAAATCACATTTCAGCCAGAGCAGCCATTTTATCCTATGAAAATGTCAAGTATAAATAGTGGGTATACATCGGTACATGTTTACTTTATCTCCAATTGTAATGTAATGGATGAATCAGATTATTTAATACCTCAAGAAACGCGTTATGCTTTTCATGGACCAATTATTCCATCTTATAATGTTGGAGAGGTCATTACTTGGCTTAGATATGAAGGAAGTACAAAAGATTTAATTGGAGATTCATATTTCTTTTTGATGGAATAAAGCCATTTTTGTTATTGGCTGTTCTAAGTATCTGTAACATAGCAAAAAACGAGGGAAGAACAGGGTTATAATTCCCGTTAATAAAACCATTTTGTCTTCATCAGTCTAACAAATCTCTCCATCTCCAAATACTTACCAAAAAAAGGTGCATCTTGAAATTTCTTCTCCCTAGAAATTAGTTGTTTCCTGCCAGCCCCATCCAGTTTTCAACTTTTAATTGATTCATCTCAGTTTTTTCTGCCAGTGACTGAGGGCAAGATTTGTGCAAATTATTAATTTTATGCATTAACTATCATGCACAAAATTTATAAATGCGCTTTTGCTATTGAATACTATGGATGAAAGACACAGACGTCTGCTGATAAAACAGAACCCTTGGTGGAAAGATAAACACATAGCATTACCAGAATTCGAAAGATATCTACTGGAAGAACTATTACGTTATATAAAATATAAACAGATACTTGCAGTCATCGGACTGAGACGAGTTGGAAAAACTATTTTGATAAAACAAATGATTCAAAAACTAAAGACAACAAAAAATAATATTTGCTACATCTCATTTGATGACATAGATTTTCAGAAATACACAATTGCAGAAGATCTCATAAACTATTTTCTTGAATTTTCAGACAAAAATACAACGAGATATCTTTTTTTAGATGAAATACAGAAATTACCTCACTGGGCAGATTTGCTAAAAACATATTACGATACCGAGGAACACCTTAAAATTATTATTTCAGGATCGGCCAGTCTCGAACTAAACGTTGATAAAGAAACTCTTGCAGGTAGACTTCTGACGTTTCATTTACCGGTATTAACATTCAAAGAATACACGCAGTATTTCAAAATGTACCATAAACTTTCAATAAACGATCTTTTTCGAGAATATGACCTAAAAATTGCCGAGAGAAAAGAAAAATACCAAGAATTATTTAACAACTATATTTTAAAAGGCGCATTTCCCGAGCTTCTGGATGTGCCAATAACAGAAAAAGAATATATCCAGAAATATATAAAAGAATCTGTAATTGAAAAATCGATTGTTGATATCGCACGGCTTACCAAAGAGGATGAAAAAATAATCTATGAGTTATTCAGATTATTAGCAAACAGTAATGCACAATTATTCGAGATAATAAATCTATCAAATATATTAAAAATTAACAGAAATCGCACCTCACAATATATTAACCTCCTTGAAAAATCCTTTTTAATATCAGTTATATATAATTTTACTGCAAGCGTTGCAAAACAGGTACGATCAAGTAAAAAACAATATTCTGCCCATAGCTCACTTGTCATCGCAATCCTAGATTATCCTTTTGAAATAATAAACACAGAAATAGTAGGACATCTTGTAGAAGGAATTATAGCAAACGCTATGGAAAAATCATCATTCTGGAGAACTCCGCAAAAAGACGAAATAGACTTTATAACAAAAGAAAAGCTACCAATAGAAGTAAAATATCAGTCGCAGATAACAAACAGTGATATACGAACTATGCTGAAATTCTTTAAGAAATTTCATGTGACCAAAGGGATAGTTGTTACTAAAGACTTACTTGAAATACGCAGTATCGACAATGCAGAAATCCTTTTCATTCCTGCTTGGTTATTTTTATTTTCCGAGAACATTACAGACATATTTACTAGCAGATGATTATAGAACACATCTGATCCAATAAACTCAAACCGCTTAAAACCCACAATATTTCAACCAGATTTTCTCCTGTTGGCATGTTTACTTCTTCCGGGGTCTACTGATCTCAACTTTTACTATATCCATCTCAATTTTTCAGAACATCTAACAAAACGTCGTTGATATCCAACAACCAACATAATGTGTGATAACAATTACAACCACTGCGATACTTAAATGCTCTACAACAGGTCGCCAAGGTTTCGTTTTATGCTGCTTTGCCATGATAAAACTAAGGACACTAAGAAGCGATAAACCATAGATGACACTTACAAGGACTGCTGTCGAAAGCTCTTTAAACAGTAAAACAGGGATGATAAATGTTAATGCAAATACAAATTTAGAGGAAAATGTAGCTATTGTTGCCTCCCAGATCTCTTTTGTTGTATGTATGTTTTCAAATTCTTCAGAAACATGAATGCCCATTGCATCTGAAAACGAATCAGCTATTGCAATAGTTAAAATACCTCCAATAACGACAAGTTTTGAATGCGTACCTGAAGAAAGACCAACCATGAGTCCAAGTGTTGTAATTATTCCAGAGGTAAGACCAAAGCTGAACCCTACTTTCATCGAGTGATTCATTACCATATTATTGCATCTCCAACATCCTAGTTGTCCAGTAAGGAAAAACAGTTTTTATTTTAAAGTATTTTCCATTCTAAGGTATCTTTACCACATATGTAGGGACATAAGATGTATCAAAAGACAGGGGGGCTTTCAAATAAACTGTCTTTTTAATTCATATTTGACAAATACGCCTGCCCATAACAGATACCACCATCACCACAAGGTATATCTCTATTTACAATCACATCGTTTTTCATCATAAATTCAGAAATCATCCTGTTGTACGCAACACCGCCCGATAAAACAATCGGCACCTCATTTCCTGCTTTTTGTTTTGCTATCTCAAAAAATCCCTTGGCAAGATACATTTGAGCAGTTGCCGCAAGCCTACCTTTGTCCTTATTAGTATTATTAAGCAGAAATTCAAACAATGAAGTTGTCATGAGAACGCTTTTCCCATTTTTGTTAGATATAACTGGTTCGAAATCATAGGGTTTTGTTGCAACACTTTCAAGAATCATCGCAGGCCGACCATCATAGGTTCTCCTATCACAGAATCCTAATAGTGCAGAGACTGCATCAAGTATCCTCCCAGAACTAGTAGTAATAGGTACGTTAAAATTGTTTTCTAAAACCTTCAAATAGAGTCTACTTTCCTGTTCATCAAACAAACCCAACTTAATAAGCTCATTTTCATCAAGTAATTTCGACAAGATTCCAAACAACATCTTTTTAGGGTACAACGTAGCAGAATCCCCACCTAACTGTGGTTGTTCTTCGAGATGACCAATCCTTCTGAATTCATTACCATTCTTCACATCAAATACCTCTCCACCCCAAATATTACCGTCATCACCATACCCAAGGCCATCAACAGCAATACCTACATAATCTGTAAGAGTATGTTCCGCTGCCACACTTGCAACATGGGCTTTATGATGCTGTATTTGAATCAGCTTTGCATTATATTTTTCAGCAAGTTCTTTTGCAAAAACTGTTGAGTTGTACGTTGGATGAAGATCACAGACAACAATCTCTGGTTTCAATCGTGTAAGCTTGATAGAATCATAAACAGTGTCTTTTAGAAAATTAAATGTTTCATATTTAGACGTGTCACCAACATACTGGGAAAGATAACATTTATTTTTTTTAACCGTACAAATCACGTTATTTAACTCTGCACCAACCGCAACAGTATCAAGACAATCCATCGGAAGTCTTACAGGAATAGGAGTATAACCTCTAGAACGACGTAAAAAAAAGGTTTTATCCTCAATTACCTTGATAACAGAGTCATCGCATCGATTGACGATTTTTCGTTCATGCGTCAAAAAATACTCACCTATTTTTTCAGTAATAGATACCGGCTCACCCGGAATATTACATGATGTCATAAGTAGTGGTACATTGATAAAGTCAAACATAAGGAAATGAAGAGCAGTATATGGAAGTATAATGCCAACACTGTCTAACTCCGAAACCGATTTAAAATCATCTTTTTGTTTCTTTTCTACTGCAACAATTGGTCTTTGCGGACTGCACAACAATTCCTTTTCTTTTGCAGAAACACAAGCAACAGTTTCAACCATATCTATATCTTTAACCATCACAGCAAACGGCTTATATGGTCGATTCAATACATTTCTAACACGTTCAACACTGTCATAATCACATAATGAACATATATGAAACCCGCCAACTCCTTTAATTGCGATTGACTCTTTAGACTGTATGATATCAACTGCTTTTTTTATTGTTTCAACATCAGAACTACCGCTAATGTCTTCTTTACCACATAACAGCTTTAATTTTGGACCGCAATCTTTACATGCAACAGTCTGCGCATGATATCTCCGATCAAGTGGGTTTGTATACTCCGCCTCACATTTAGAACACATCTTAAATTCATTCATTGACGTAAGTGGCCTATCATAAGGATAATCCTCGATCATTGAAAACCTTGGACCGCAGTTTGTACACGTAATAAAATAATAATTATGTCTCCTGTTTTTTTTATCTTTAAGCTCTTTTAGACAATCATCACACATGAAAATATCAGCAGGAAGCTCTGTCTCTCCTTCCGAATATGTACTTTTGAGAATTATGAAATCAGAATATGTTTTTTTTGATTTCATTTCTTTAACGGCATAGTCAGTAATTTTTGCAAGAGGCGGAAGATCAGTTAGTTTTTCTATGAAATCTCCATCATTGATTATTATTTCAACACCGTTACCCGTGTTTTTTACAGAACCAACTAACCCATTTTCTTTTGCTTTTCTATAAATATAAGGTCTAAAACCAACACCCTGGACAACACCTTGGACAAATATTTTGTACATAACATCTAATCTTGCATAAACAACTATAGATATAAATTAATCTCTAAAAAAACTCTTTTGAAACAATAATTTTTGAATATATCTACCGCCAGCGTCGTGCCTTCATCCTAACAATTGGATCATTTGAGATTTCACATATCTTTTTAGCGAGATTTTCAAATCCTTCACTAGTGTTGATGTTGAACTTTCCTAGCGACACACCTTGGCTATCCACAAGGCTAATTTCGCCGGTGACTTTGCCCATTTCCCCAGCATGCATACTTGTAGATATCTCAGTTGTGGCATCCATTCTACTTACTTGAGTTAATTGCTTTTCTAGCATGTCCAAGATAAAAATAGAGCGAGTTCCGATTTTGTTCTGATCATCAATTTTTTCAATAATATCATTTGATAGCTCTAAAAATATTATCTTTTTTTCCATGGAATTCTGAAATGATTTGTAACTTTATTAATCTTTAGTTCAAATGCTTCATCCGCTTGGGCTCATATCTATAAATAAGAGAAAAAAATGTTCTAAATATCATGCTACCATTGGATCAAACGAGTCTCTCGGTTTTCGAAAAGGGGATTCATTGTTCCCATTCAACTTTTTTGCAACGGATCTTAAAAAATTTTTTTCAATAAGTTCGACTTGTCTTCTACTTAAGTTTGTTTTTCTGATAAGTGTTTCTCCATTTTCATTGAGGACCTCGATTGTTCCTCGTTCGGGGTTGGAAATCACCTTGAAAATCTTCCCTTTTGTTTGCAGCCAGGCCCAGATAGTTTCATTTGACATCGAAATCACTTTTAATCCAAATTATTTTTATAATTTTAAGTTGATTTAAAGGTATATAAACGTTGTGACAAAAGAGAGAAAAAATCAATACAAATCACTCCAAATATATCAAAACAAATCAAAACCTTATTGAGTTGCCCACAGGTGATTTTTTCATACCGACATTTTGACACAGCATGTTTATATAATATTAGTGACAGAGTTTGGCATGATACAAAATAGAGAGATGGAAAGTGAAAGAAACATGATAAAGGTACAAAGAAGAGTAGTACTGTTACTAATTACCATATTGTTATCACTAATTGCCGGGATTTTTCCAATAGAAAATTGTATAGCTTCTGGAAATATCATCTATGTAGATGATAGCGGGGGCGCAAACTACACAAGCATTCAAGCAGCAATAAATGCAGCCAATAATGGAGACACAATCTATGTCTGCAGTGGAACATACAATGAAAATCTCTATATTGACAAAGAATTAGATATTATTGCATCATGCCCCTCTTCTAAACCAGTTATAAATGGTCAAGATAATCTTAAATCAACAATTGAAATAATGACTGATAGTGTAACAATTTCCGGTTTTAAGATTAGAAATAGTATAAGCAGTTCTTACCATGG
>JAUWCF010000113.1 GCA_030609445.1 Thermoplasmatota archaeon
AAAATTGTGCTGACAAAAATTGAGGCAGATACGGTTCATAAAGAGTTTATTGACAACGTCAATAAAATCCATGATCTTGAGAAAATGATTACTGGTGTTGAAAAGAAAAAAGTCGTCAAGAGAAAAATTGCTGATGTATCGGCTGCACAAAAAGAGGCAGATGATATCTTTGAACGGTTCAAGAAAGGCGAGAAACTCAGCACAGAAGATCTCATGGTTCTTCAGAAAGCTGGATTACTATAACAGATTTATTCATTTGGAGGGACATACATATGTCATGTGAGCTTTGTGGAAGAGAAAGTAAAGGATGTAGAGCAGGAGTCATTGATGGCGTAAAAATGATGTTATGTCCAGATTGCATGAGACATGGAGAAGGTGTTAAGGATGTTGCAACAACACCTGCAAGTGTTAAAAGAGCTGTTTTTCAACGGATAAAAAAATCCTCACCAAAAGACGTCTATAAAGATATGGAAAAAGAGCTTGTATCGAACTGGTCAGATGTCATTAAAGAAGCTAGGAAGAAAAAAGGTCTTTCCCGTGGGGAACTTGGTTTTAAAATCGAAGAACGAACAGTAACCATTTCTAAAATTGAAAATGGGGATCTACGGCCATCTGATAAAATGATTGCAAAACTCGAGAAAGAATTAGGAATCTTCCTTCTTGAAAAAGTAAAAGAGGTCTCTACAACACATCGTTCCTCTAAAGGCATGACGTTAGGTGATTTTATAAGAAATGAATAGCAAGAGATATGAAAAAAATACTATATCAAACGCGATAGCAGCTCTTAAAGCAGGAAATCTCATTGTTTATCCAACAGATACGTTATATGCTCTTGGTGCTGATGTCTTCAATGATGGCAGCGTAACGAAAGTGTTTACGGTTAAAAAACGTCCGTTTTCAAACCCATTATCCGTTGCTGTTGCTGATTTTGAAGCCATTTCAAAGATTGCGTATACAAACGAGTTCGTAAAACAAGTAGTTGAACGTTTTTTACCAGGATCTCTGACAATCATTCTTCGAAAAAAAGAATCGGTTTCAAGATTAGTCACAGGTGGTCTTGATAACATAGCAGTGCGAATTCCTGATAACAAGATTGCTCTAAATCTCTTGTCTGCATTTGGTCCTCTTACAGTTACAAGTGCAAATGTCCATGGGAAAAAAACACCATATGTTATAAAGGATATAATGATGCAGTTTACTACAGATATTTTAGTATATCTTGATGATGGAAGATTAGATGCAAAACCATCTACTATTGTAGATTTGACTTTAGAAAAACCAAGAATTGTTCGTAAGGGTTCAATAACTCTGGAAGAAATATTGGATGCGATCTAATTATGGATGATGACATCTACGAGAAATATAGGCATGCAGGAGAGATTGCAGCGGAAGCTAGAGATTATGGGACGGAGTTAATAAAACCTGGCGTTCGTTTTTTGGATGTTGCAAACAATGTGGAATCCAGGATTAAAAAACGTGGCGCAGGTCTCTCATTTCCAGTTAATATTTCCATAAACGAAATCGCAGCTCACTTTAGCCCAAGACATGATGACACGTTAGTTTTTAAAAAGGGAGAAGTGGTAAAACTTGATGTCGGCAGCCATATCGACGGATATATTGCTGATACTGCAGTAACAGTCGAAGTTGGTTCAAACAAGTATGGAGAAATGATTAAAGCTTCAAGTGAGGCGTTAGAAAATGCAATAAATCACGTTAAAGCAGGTGTTGACCTTTCAGAAGTAGGTAAGATCGTTGAAGACACCATAAAATCCTATGGCCATAGACCTATTGATAATCTTACTGGGCATAGTCTTCAGCAGTACGTGCTTCATTCTGGATTGTCAGTTCCAAGCGTTGCAAATACTTCTTATAGGGTTAAACCAAAATTAGGGGATGTACTTGCAATAGAGCCTTTTGCAACAAACGGAGCCGGTCATGTTATGGCAGGAGCCGGAAGCAACATTTATCTTTGTAACCAATCATTTCGATCAAGGATTATTAGAGATAATAGGTCTAAAATAATGTTTAACAAAATATCAAGTAGGTTCAATACTCTTCCTTTTGCACAACGATGGTGCCAGAATCTTGTATCTGACAGGTTTGATCCTACTTTAAAAAGACTTTCTTTTTTAGGTCTTATTAAACATTATCCTCAACTCATTGACGCAAAAGGTGGAATTGTGACACAGAAGGAACATACCGTCATCGTAAAAGAAGAGGGATGTGAGGTGATAACATAGTAACAAAAAAAAGTGATGTAGATCGTGTTTCAAAAATCATTCAGCTTGAAGAGCTTTCTTGGAAGCAGATTGAAAAATTAGACAAAAAGAAAGCAATTATTTTCATACCGATAAGCCCCTTGGAGGAACATGGTCCTCATCTGCCAGTTGGGGCAGATTTATTAACCGCGCGGGATACCGCTAAAGAGGCGGTAAAAACTCTTAATAAAAAAAAGCTGGAGATAACGCCTATTCTATTTCCTGCTATTCCTCTGGGTTACACTAAAATTGCGGATTGTTTTCCAGGCACAGTTTCAACAAAAGTTAAAGTCATAAAGACCGTAATTAATGATATATGTTCGTCTCTTGCTAAATATGGATTCAAATATTTTATTATCTGTACGTTTCATATGGATCTTGGTCATCTTAAGGGGATATATGCTGGTAAAAATAAAGCGATGAAAGCATATGATGTTAAAATCTCTGAACCTTGGGGACCCTATTTTTATAATAAAGAAGTAGAAAAACGTGAACCAAAAGTTGGGTTTGATACGAAAAAAGAGATACATGCAGGGTTTAGAGAGACGTCTCTTATGAGTTATCAATATCCGTATCTTGTTGATAAATCATATAAAAAGCTGCAGAACATTCATCGTGATTTGTATTCACCACGGTTCATTGGAAAGACTTTCAAAGATATTGGTATAGAAGATGGGTATGTTGGTAGTCCTGCTCGAGCAGACAGCAACTATGGACGATGGTATTTCCAGGAGGTTGTAGATACCTATGTTGAGTCTGCTATTGATTTAATTAAAGGAAAAAAGGTTCCGGAATTACCAAAGTATGCTAAAAGAATGATGAAAGCAATGTTTTGGCTTTAGTGTGTTGGAATTTTATATTCTTTGTCTCCGAAGCAGATTAATTTTGATTGGAATGCAAAGTTGAAGAACCCTCCATATCTGATTAGACTGCAGACTTGTTGGACGGTTAATCCTAGGCTGAGTAATCGAAAGGCACGTACTGAGGTTTTGCTATTGGTCCAAAATACTGTATTTTGTGTCCATCCCATATAGACGCTGGCTCCTGATTCTAAAAATGCATTTGCCATGGAATCATCATAGGTTGCATGACAGGTAGCCATATATATCAACGAGTCTGGCATATCTCCAGGATCATAATAATACTCGATAAATGCAGGGGTGAAACATACAAAGCTTTTATCGCCAACCATTCCTTTTACAATTAGTTGATTTTCATATTCAAACTGATAGGTGGTTTCTGTTTCATTTGTCCAATATTCACCAGTCCCAACGACTACGGTGTCTGCTTGTTGATCGCCATCAATATCCCAATACCCTGCATGTGTATTCATATACACAATTTCTGCAGTAAGATTGTATCTAACGTATGGTATGTCTACATCCTCATTTGCAATATATTCAATATTGTATCCTTTGATGAGCAGTCTATTGATTATTTTTTTACAATGTCGGTTGCCATATAGGTATTCTGATGGATTTAGTAGAATGGCAGAGTATCCCATCGCGTCTTCTGATATGTAGTCTGATAAGAGAGGTAAAGAGATACCGAGTGTTTTTCTATTCTCTATATTATTGTTATCTAACATTGTAGAAACATCCAAAAGTAGTGTGTATGAGCCATCGATAAATTTTATTGTCATGGTAGTTTTAACAAGGCTTGCATATTCTATCATTGGATGAGAATTGTACCATTTTTCTAGATTGTTTTCTTCGATATTTAGTTGAAGTCCATGACTGATTATTTCGTCATGTGATATACGAGAAGAAGAAATTTTCTCCTTATGTTGCTCTAATGATTGAGCAGGGGACAACATTATACTTAGCACAATAATGAAAAGTAGTAATTCAATTCCTTTTTTTATCCTAAAAATCATCGTTAGTCCTTAATTTAACATTGGTTACAACTATATATAAATATATCGTATAATTGATAAAAAAATGGGGGGAGATTTTATTGATATTATGTATCTG
>JAUWCF010000195.1 GCA_030609445.1 Thermoplasmatota archaeon
TTTACACATCGTTCAAAATCATTCATTTTTAACATCCCAAAGCGTTATCCCTTTTTTAATTTCTTGATAAAATGCTTTATCTTTTTCTTTTATTTTTATCAAATCTGCTGCATTTACAACAACTGCTTGAATTGCTCTTTCAGAATTGCTTTTGCTAGTGTATTTATTGATTTTATCTTTTTCATTTGTTAAAATTAGTAAATCTATATCGCTTTCGTTAGTATCATCCCCAGTTAAACAGCTGCCAAAAAGAATAATTTTTTCTGATGTCTCTTTAAGTTTATTTACTAATGGTGTTAATTCATTTATTGTCATAAATATTTTAAAATTCTTGATTGAGGGATTCATTTGATTGATTTGATAGTATAAATTTTTTCCACTTTTATTTTCCTTAACAAAATCCATCTCTTTTAACGATTTTAGTGTTTTGTGGACCCCGCCTACACTTTTATCCATGTTCCTAGCTATTTCTCTAATGTAAAATTGTTTATCAGGGTTGCGTGCTAAAAAGGTGAGCATCTGTAAGCCCAAAGGAGTTATGTTCACTTTTTCGAACATATGTTCACTTTTTCGAACCATAATTATTGGTAACACAGGTAACTATATAAACCCATCTTGATCAAAAATCAAAACCATAAGAAGAAGTAAATGTTTTACCCTGATTTTCTCCTGTTGAACTGTTTGCCTCTCAGCATGCCCATACAACACTATTGGAGAAAGTTCATACGAAATATAAAATAAAAAGAAAAGGAGGAGATAGTCAGTCAACTATCAGACATTCTGAAATATCTGTTCCAACAGCGGAAAACGATTCATAAACCATTCCAGAAGCTGAAGGAACGGGTTAGTTGATATTTTATTTCGAGGCATTGTTACTTCAAGTGTCCCCCAGTCGCTTTCACCATCATGTTCATCCACTGCTTTTGCCTTAATTATGTAGTCTCCCTTTTCACTCCAAGTATGTGATACCGTTACAACAACTCCTGAATCATGGAGCTCCGTGGTGTCGGTAGTATTATCACCCCAGTCAATAATGTACTTAATCTGGTCTCCATCAGGATCAGTTGAAACAAATGTATAATCATACTCTGTACCTGCTTTTCCACTTGTTGGACCATCAATACCTGGGATTGTAGGAGGATCATTCACAACCACAGTTAACCCACTTGACCAGTCACTCGTGCTACCATATTCATCACGAGATTGAGCTTTTACCACATATGTACCAACTGTATCCCAAGAATGATCCAGGCTTGAAGTTGTCCCAGAATTCACAAGATCAGTCCAATCACTATAATGATGAGAACCATCAGCATCCCAATCAAACCTATACTGCACTTGATCATCATCTGGATCAGTAGTACTTGTACTGTATGTACCAGACTCATCTACCGCTAATGTTGTAGGACCAATAGGAACATCTGGAATGTTTGGAGGATTATTATCACCTTCAGAAATAACCACATTGTCTAGATATGCCGTGCATACATAATCAAACTCACATGAAATCCATATATAGCCAAAGAATGTAGATGGAGTTTTCATGGATGCATCCTGTTTTTCAAGGGTATCATCAATATATATGTCATATGTATCAGTGCCACAATCAAACTCAAATCTAAAATGATACCATGTGTCTGGAGTATACGTAAACGGTGGATCCATATCCTGGAATCCGCTGGGATCAAGATACATGATTTTACCGTTCCAGAAAGTTACTAGTATGCCCCAAGCACCTGGTTCCGGGTTCTCGTCCTCACTAGTTGTGATAAAACAACCATCAGCACTTGATCGCACACAGCATTCCACCGTACCCTCTGACAGTAAAGTAAAATCATGCCAAATATTGATTCCACCACCGGGGAAATTATCGAGCTTAACAGAATATGGACTGCTCACATAGCTTTCATCTGTTATCTCTACCTCAGCGTTTATAAATTCAGCGACACCCCAGCCTACAGGATCCTCACCGGGTGTGTTCCCCGTGTCAAAATCATCTTCAAATACAATCCCTTTAACCAATGGATTTTTGACAAAATT
>JAUWCF010000013.1 GCA_030609445.1 Thermoplasmatota archaeon
GATTTTGTATTCTATCCAACGACCCACTGTTTTACCAAGTATATCATCCGCTTTTTCCACAATTGAGTCTATGCTCCTAAGTCGAGTTCGTGGATTGCATAAACGAGCCTTCAACTTCTCTAATCTCGATATTGCTTTCTCCATCAATTTTTGACGACCAAGTTTGTCCTGCGCCTCCTTTCCTGAATTCCACGCCCACACTACACGAAAACCATCAGAAGAACGCATTGGAGATTCTGCCATCCTCCATATATCTTCAGGTATCTCTACGATGTTTGAATGTGGTGGTTCAATCTCGACCCAGGATATCTTATTTGTTTGTATATAATCCCTGAACCAGATGTCCTCCGTGTTGGAGCGGGGTACGACCGTAATGAAACATCCATTTTCCGAATCGATGTATTTGAGGTTCTTGCTTGAACATAGTTTGCAATCGGCCACATACAGAAAATCGGTTTTACCGATTATGGCCCGTAGGGCATTCCACGTGGTTATATGTGTGGTACTATCTGTCGTATTTCCATCACAGGTCATATAATGAATCGGAACAGCACCATCCGCCGTCACAGTTAGAATCCACAACAGTTGCTTAAGGTCCGGTCGATGATCCTTATTGTGTCCGTTTGTGATCTTCAAAGATTTCTTGCCGCGTTTATTGTCACCGTTCGCATCGGAATAATTTCCAGAAAATGTGATTGATGTGGAATCATTGTGCAGTTGAGAAGTGTCAAGATTGAATTCGATTATGGCTTTTACAACGACCTCGGTGAGCAGCGTGGCTCTGTCAGCATCAAACAGGTATTCGAGCGCACGTCCTACGCGGTCATCATTCAGGGATTCCATCTGACTGTTGTTCAAATCCAATAAGTCAGGGCGATATCGTTCAGCCCATTCCCTTAATCCGTATAATGGTTCTCGTTCTATGATTATATTTCTCAGGAGAATGCCAATACACGTCACAGGATCCAACTTATGAGTATTTACCGTTGTTATGTATTTTGAAAGGATGTCCTCGATGCCGAGACGCGTGACAAAATGGTTTACAATCGGAAGTGGGCCTATAACCTCAGTCTCGAGTCGAAGGGGTACATTTTTATTCATGTGAGGGGGTATCAACCTATCAGTATATATACTGTTAGGTACATTCGGATATCTAATGGTGGAAACTATCCCCAAAGATACATCAAAGAAACTCGACAAACACTTGCGTAAATTCGAAGAATGTCGGAAGGAACTAGGTAAGATGGGGTTTATTCTCACAGGATCCATTGTCAAACGTTTTATGCGGTGTGGCAAAGAAAGTTGCAGGTGTATGTCCGATCCTATGTTCAAACACGGTCCATATTATGAATGGACACGAAAGGTGAAGGGAAAAACGGTATCAGTCCGTTTGACAGAAGAGGATGCAAATATATTGGCCGAGTGGATAAAGAACAAGAAACGGTTCTATGAAATCATCTCTAAAATGGAACGCATCACGCTGGATGCCCTAAAAGAAATTCGGAGTTAACGTTTTTCAAAACTGCGGAAAATAAGTATATATGCAGGTGCATATGCAAATGATTATACAAGGGGAGATTATTGTTATTAACCTAATCAGCTTATACTTTTTTTAAGGAAAGCAGTGGATGGGATGCAGGATAGAAAAGAGATAGATCCAAAACTAGTAAGAGGACTTATAACAAGGTCTTTGCATAGAAGCAACGTTAGAAAAAAGATAGCAAAATATCTCTTTGACATAAGCCCCGATAGCACCTATACCTCAGATATAGCATATCATACTCATGCAGCACCTATTAGTGTGATCGGTGCTATACATGGACTAGATTCTAGGTATAGAAAAAATGACTCGTTAATAAGCCTAAATATTGTCGAACAAATCAACAGCAACGACATGAGACTGTATAAAATAACAGATTTTGGGAAAGAAATCTTAGAATCAATGAAAGAAAAACGATAAAAGAACGATCGTCCGTTTTTGTTTTATAAATCTTAACAAAAAATTGGTATGTACTGGATAGTAAAAGGGCATTCTAAATACATTAATATAATCCCATAATATTTCCTTTTTCATCCACATCTATCATTTCTGAACTAGGTTTTATCGGTAGACCGGGCATTGTCGTAATTTTACCAGTCATTGGTACAAGAAAACCTGCACCAGCAGAAAATTTTATCGCTCTTACCGTAATTTTAAATCCAGATGGCCTTCCAAGAAGCTGCGGGTCATCAGAAAGAGAATACGGCGTCTTCGCAATACATATCGGAAGTGTATCAAGTCCAAGTTGTTCACATAGTTTAATATCTTTTTCTGCAACAACGGTATAAACCACTCTTCCCGCACCATAGATTTTTTTTGCTATTGTTTCAATTTTTTCTTTAACAGAAAGATCAAGATCGTAGAGATAGTGAAAATCTGACGGATTGTTATGCATTAAATTCACTAGTTTTCCAGCAAGTTCAACACCGCCTTCTCCTCCTTTATCCCATACATCAGCTACTGCAACAGGCACGTTTTTTGTGTTGCAAAAGTTTTCAACAACATCAAGTTCTTCATCAGCATCATCAATAAAACGATTAATTGCAACAATAACTGGAACGCCATAGAAAGAAACGTTTTCAAGATGCTTCTCGAGATTACATAGCCCTTTTTGTAATGCGTTGACATCGTCTCCCTCGCCGTTTCTTTTTAAAGCTCTCACACTTACTAGAAGCACAACAGCATCTGGCTTTAAATCTCCTGTTCGACAGACGATATCAAAGAATTTCTCTGCACCAAGATCTGAACCAAAACCAGCCTCGGTCACAAAATAATCAGCAAGTCGAAGTCCCATTGTTGTAGCAATAATGCTGTTTGCTCCATGAGCAATATTTGCAAAAGGCCCGCCGTGAACAAATGCAGGGGCACCTTCTATTGTTTGTACAAGATTAGGCATAATTGCGTCCTTTAAAAGAACAGTCATTGCACCGACCGCCTTCAAATCACCTGCTGTTATCGGTTTATTATCATAGGTATATGCAACAATCACTTTTCCAAGTCGGTTCTTAAGATCGTGTACATCTTTTGAAAGACAGAAAATCGCCATTATTTCAGATGCAGGAGTTATTGCAAATTCAACCTCATGAGGAACGCCATCCAAAGGTCCCCCAAGTCCGATAACAGTATTTCGCAGTGCTCTATCGCTGATATCAAGGACTCTTGGCCAAACAATATATCGTGGGTCAATATGGAAGAGATCTCCATGATGAATATGGTTATCAAGAAGACTTGCTAAAAGATTATGTGCACTTGTGATTGCATGCATGTCTCCAGTAAAATGCAGGTTGATATCCTCCATGGGAAGTACTTGCGAGTATCCACCTCCTGTTGCACCGCCTTTCTTTCCCATCATAGGACCAAGCGATGGCTCCCGTATTGCAAGCATTGTCTTTTTTCCCAGTATGGCAAGTGCTTGAGCAAGACCAATAGTGACAGTTGTTTTTCCCTCCCCACTTGGCGTAGGGTTGATGGTTGTTACAAGAATTAACTTCCCGTTTTTGTTCTGTTGAGTTCTTTGTAAGACATCTAAGGATACCTTTGCTTTGTGGCTTCCCCAGCAGGTAAATTCGTCTTCTTTGATTCCTGCTTTTGCTGCAATTTCTTCGATAGGTTTAAGTTTAATTGACCGTGCTATTTCAATATCTGGCTTCATACAAAGACAAGTATGATAAAGATCTCTTACTTAAAAATTTGCTATTAAC
Organism: Thermoplasmatota archaeon; assembly: GCA_030609445.1. Classification (GTDB taxonomy): domain Archaea; phylum Thermoplasmatota; class E2; order DHVEG-1; family DHVEG-1; genus JAUWYM01. The sequence goes on from JAUWCF010000013.1 coordinate 3,742, forward strand.
ATGCCTTTCTCCTTGTTTTAAAGGAAATATTTCAGATATTTATTCAAAAAATATTTGTTATATCGCAGGGTTTTTTCGTGTCATCCACATATCTTTTGGAAGGTAGGAGTAGATATTGTCATGTTGAGATGGTTGTCTGTTTTTATGTTTAGTGCTTATCCATCGGTTGTTTGAATATCGAAGAATTGTTTTTTTTGTAAGGAGCCAATAATGGATCCGCCATTGTCGGCCGTCAACTAGTGTAATCATTTCTCTTTGTGTATGCAGTAGTCCTTGGGTTTCAAGCATGTAAAAAAGCTGCCGGTCTTTTTGCTCTAACGTGTTATCAATAATGCGATCTTCAAAACCAAAAAAATCCATGACAATATTTGCATATTTCTTTGCTTCAACTGTATCAATATCTAACTTTTCTTCAATTGCTGTTGATAATTCATTTACTGTAACAATATTCAAGAGATCCCCCCTAGGACCTTACATAGTACTAATTTTATACTTAATAGTATATATATTTTTCCCCGTTTTTCCGGTTTTTGAAGTCAAATGTCACTACATTAACAAGTATTATATCACATATTGTACATATCTGTAGCCTGGTTGCCAACATGAAAATTGCACTTGTATCAGCAAGACCAAAAATTGCAGATAAAAAAGCCAATCTAAAAACAATGGAAAACCATATCAGGAAAACAAAAGCAGATTTCTATGTCTTTGGAGAAATGTTTCTATCTGGATATCCATGCAAAGATGAATTTAAAAACCTTGCAGAAACAAAACAAGGACCTTCTATAAAACAGATGAAAAAAATTGCTAAAGAAAAGAAATGTTACATAGTATTTGGGATGCCATTAAAAGACGAAAAAGTTGAAGGGCTCATATATAATTCTGCGATTTTAATTCATCCAAATGGAAAAGTAGATCATTATAACAAGCGGTTTTTAATCACATTTGGGCCTTTTGAAGAAAAATTCTTTTTTGATGAGGGAGAAGAATCAAATGTTTTTAAAACAAAATTTGGAAAAATTGGCTTGTTTATTTGTTATGACATCTTCTTTCCAGAAATAACCAAAGCACTTTCTCTCCAAGGAGCAGATATTTTGATATGTATATCAGCATCACCCTCAACTACAAGGAAATATTTTGAAACATTACTTCCTGCAAGAGCAATAGAGAATACCACTTTTTTAGTATACGCAAATATTGTTGGAACCCAAGAGGATCTTGTATTATGGGGTGGGTCTCAAATATATGATCCTTTAGGTAAGTTACTTATAAAAGCACCCTACTTTAAAGAAAGTATCATAACATATAATTTAAATCTAAAAGAACTTAAAACTGCTCGGGCAAACAGACCGGTACTGAGAGATATCAGACCTGAAATTTATCAAGACCTATATAACATATCTCGATTTCATAAGAAAAAAATATGAATATTTGGAAACCATGACATCATAGTTGAAGCACATATTCTGAGTGGGCAATAGAGCTGATTTTTACACAAACTATTTTTACATAAAAAAGCATTCGGGGGTCTGTTTCCATTTACTTATTAATGGGTGGGGCGGAACTTTGAAACCATATGATGAAGAAGTTATCAAAAAGTTGGATATAATAGCAGTAAAAATCAGAAGACATGTCATTGAAATGCTGTACAGAGCAAAATCAGGACATCCTGGAGGTTCCCTTTCTGCTGTTGACGCAATTGTCGCGCTTTATTTCCACCATATGAATGATAACCCAAAAAAACCTGAAGATCCCGATAGAGATCGCTTTATTCTCAGTAAGGGTCATGCCGCTCCAACACTTTATGCTGTTCTTGCTGAATGTGGATATTTTGATGTAAAAGAATTAAAACGGTTAAGAGAGATAAACTCGATACTTCAAGGACATCCTGTTTCTTTTCATATCCCAGGTGTTGAGGCATCTACTGGTTCGCTGGGTCATGGTCTCTCGTTTGCAAATGGCATAGCTCTAGCAGGGAAGGCAGATAAGAAAAAGTATAACGTTTATGTCATGCTTGGCGATGGAGAAACCGATGAAGGCCAGATCTGGGAAGCTGCAGCTGTTGCATCACACTATAGACTTGATAACCTCACAGCTCTTCTTGACAGAAATTTTTTACAGATCGATGGGAACACAGAGGATGTTTTACGACTGGAGTCAGTATATGATCGGTGGAGTTCTTTTGGGTGGCATGTCCGTGAAATCGATGGACATGATATAGATCAAATTCTCGATGCGCTTCAGATGGCTGATGACCATAAAAATCAGCCAACAATGATTATACTTAATACTGTGAAGGGAAAAGGCGTTTCTTTCATGGAAAACAATGTTGATTTTCATGGTGTACCTCCAAATGAGATGGAGTATAAACTTGCTATGAGTGAATTTGATATGCTTCTGAGAAAACTGGAGGAGGCATCATGAGCAAGGAGATGGTAAACCCTAGAAACGCATATGGTGAAACTCTTGTAGAGCTTGGAAAGAAACATTCCAACCTAGTGGTTTTAGATGCAGATCTTTCTAAATCAACAAAAACCATTATGTTTGCAAAGAAATATCCTGAACGGTTTTTTGAGATGGGTATTGCTGAAGCAAATATGATTTCTGCAGCTGCAGGACTTGCGTCGTGTGGAAAGATTCCTTTTGTGAGTACCTTTGCCGTGTTTGCAACAGGTCGAGTGTATGATCAGATTCGCATGGATGTTGCCTATTCAAATGCCAATGTGAAGATTTTTGCAACCCATGGAGGCATTAGTGTTGGTAAAGACGGTGCAAGTCATCAAATGATTGAGGATCTTGCTTTAATGAGAGTCCTGCCAAATATGACGGTATTTGCTCCAAGTGATGCAACACAAACAAAAAAGATAGTACAATTAATGGCAGAAACTAAAGGACCTATGTATGCACGAGTTGGACGTGCAGATGCTCCATTGATTTATAAAACAGAAGATCTAAAAGACATGAAAATTGGTAGGGGGCTTACTGTTAAAGATGGAGATGATATATCAATTATTGCCTGCGGCACAATGGTCAATCATGTTCTTGATGCAAGAGAAAAACTGTTAAAAGATGGTATTTCAGCACGAATCATTGATATGCACACCATAAAACCAATAGATACTGATCTCATAATTAAATGTGCAAAAGAAACAGGTGCAATACTTACTGCTGAAGAACACTCAGTTATTGGTGGGCTTGGCAGTGCTGTTGCAGAAATACTTGCAGAAAAAGGTCTTACTTGTAGATTTAAAAGACTTGGTGTAAATGATATATTCTGTGAATCAGGAGCACCAGCAGATTTATTTGAAAAATACAAACTTAATGCAAAGCATATTGTAAAAACAACAAGCGCTCTTTTGGAACAATAACTAAAATAGATTATCTCCAGGTGACTATCGTGAGAATATCTTCATCCTGTAATGTATGTTCCAGCCCCACTTTTTGAACGGTATGTTTTGCAGAGGGACCTGAAACTGTTGCATACCTAAATTTTCTTTTGAAATCCCGATGAAGTTTTCTACATGCATCTTCTACTTTTGCATCCTTTCTAAGAATCAATGGTTCTTCATAATCTATCTGCTTTCCAACCGGCTTCATATAAATTCTAATGAGTTTTAATTGAGAAAAGATTTCTTCTCTTAGTTTACTTAATCCCTCTCCAGTTGTTGCAGATATTGTTAGAACATTTAACCCTCTTTCTTTTATCTTTAAAATAATTGCGTCTAGTGTTTTTTTATCAGCTAAATCTTTTTTATTTATAACTACCAATGCGGGTACATATACTCTATTTTTAGAAAATGAATCAATCAATTGATCTTCAGAGATATCCCCTCGAACGATAATATCTGCATTAATTACAAATTCAGAAGCAATAGATTTTATAAGATCTTCATTTAAATAAGAAAGCTTTAATGTTGAATTTACAGTAATTCCACCTTGCCCTTTTTTTGTTACCGCAACATCTGGTGTTTTTTGATTTAATCTAAGCCCTGCACCGTAGAGCTCATTTTCAATAAGGTCAAGATGATCCAAATGTTGAGCATCAATCATAAGCATTGCAAGATCAACGTTTCGTACAGCAGATAATATCTCTCTACCTCTACCTTTACCTTCAGAAGCTCCTTTTATTAGACCTGGAAGATCTAAAAGCTGAATATCTGCCCCTTTATATTTCATAATTCCTGGAATAGCATCAAGAGTGGTAAAATCATAATCGCCAATTTTACTTGAAGCTCCTGTTAATTTATTTAGAAGTGTACTCTTACCAATACTTGGAAAACCAATAATTCCAACAGTTGCATCTCCAGATTTTTTTATTGAAAAACCTTTACCTTTGACACCTTGGCTTTTTCTTTTTTCTACTTCATCTTTCAGTCTTGCAATTTTTGCTTTAAGTTTTCCAATATGATGTTCAGTAGCTTTATTTTTCTGAGTATCGAAGATTTCATCTTCTATTTTTTTAATCTGATCTTCTATTGAAGAATCCATAAATATCACATACTTACTTGACTATGTGTGTACCGGTCTTTTCTTGAACTGCTTCCCATCCTTTGTCAATATGAGAAATAATTACTTTTCGCCCACCAGCTTCTAAAAACCTAATTGCTGAAAGAATCTTAGGTGCCATACTGCCTTCTGGAAATTGTCCTTCTTTATAATATTTCTTAAGTTCATTTAAAGTTACTTTATCAAGAGCCTTCTGATCAGGTGTCCCAAAATTTAGAAAGACTTTTTCAACTTCTGTTAATATTAAAAGAAGATCAGCATCAATTGCTTCTGCAAGTCTTTCCGAGGCAAGATCCTTATCAACAACTGCTTCGAGTCCAGTTAGACCCCATCCTTCTTTTTCAACCACAGGCATACCACCACCTCCAGATGCAATAACAATTATTCCGTCATCAAGCATCTGTCGAATAATATGACTTTCAACAATCCGTTGCGGGTCAGGTGATGGAACAACCATCCGCCATCCTCTCGGTTGTTTTATCATTTTTATCCCATCTTTTTCCATCTGTTTTGCCTCATCTTCGGTATAGTATGGACCGATAGGTTTTGTGGGATGGGAAAGAGATGGATCATCTTCATCAACAATAACTTGTGTGATCAATGCAATAACTGATTTGTCAATGTATTCTCGTTTTAAGGTGTTGGATAAGCATTGTTGTATCATATATCCTATGAGGCCTTCGCTTTCTGCTACACAGATTCCAAGAGGCATCGATGGTGTGATATTCTTTGCTTCTTTATTTTGTAATAGTATCGCACCTACTTGAGGACCATTTCCATGAGTAATAACGACATCCCATCCGTTTTTTATCATTTGAACAATGGATTTTGAACTTTTTCTTGTGTTTGAAAATTGTTCATAAATAGTTCCTTTCTGACCTTCTTTAATTAACGCATTGCCACCAAGCGCAATTACCGCTCTTTTTTTCATAATAGAGTCCAGAAAATATACTCTTGATATAAAAACCAAATGGTAGAAGTACCAAATGGTAGAAGTAAATATATATGACAACACAGTTGTTAGAAGCGAAAGAATGTTTAATACTTCTAGAGAACAACTAGTAAACAGACTTGTCAAAGACAGTTATATAAAAAGTGATATTGTAAAAAAAGCATTTCTAACAATTCCTAGGGAAAATTTCGTGCCAGAATACCTGAAATTGCAGGCATATGTTGATAGACCACTTGAAATTGGAAAGGGACAGACAATTTCTGCACCCCATATGGTTGCAATAATGTGTGAAGCATTAGATATTCAAAAGGGACAGAAAATCTTGGAGATCGGAACAGGATCAGGATATCATGCAGCAATAGTTTCACAACTCGCGGGAGAAAAAGGTCATATATATACGATTGAGCGATTTGAAGATCTTGCAAAAACTGCAGAACAAAATCTTAAAAATACAGATATTACAAATGTAACTGTCGTCGTTGGTGATGGTTCAGAAGGTCTAAAAAAATATGAACCATATGATCGCATTTATGTTACCTGTGCAGCACCAAGCGTCCCAAATCCACTTATTGATCAACTGAAAGACCATGGGAAGCTTTTGACTCCTGTGGGAAGTATGTATTGTGAACTTCAGTTGACAGAAAAAAAAGGACAAGAAATCCAATCAAAAGATCTTGGAGGATGTGTTTTTGTTCCTCTTGTAGGTAAGTATGGTCATTAGATTACAGTTTGTATTTAATATCTCGTAAAAACTTCTTTCTCCAAGCAATATCGTTTTTGTCTTCAACACCTTTTGGAATAAATCCATCTATAACGCCTAGTATTCCTCGTCCTGTTTCACTGCCTATTTTTGATTCAGCAATTACTACTTTTGCAGGGTTTGCTGTCGCACAGTAAATAGAGCATACTTCAGGAACGTTTTTTATCGCGTTTAGCACGTTGAGGGGGAAACAATCTTTCATGAATACAATAAAGGAATGCCCTGCACCAATTTGTTCGGCATTTTTCTCTGCTAGTTTTTTTAGTTCTTTATCGTTTCCTTCGCTTCGGATTTTACATGCTCCGCTTGCTTCACAAAAGGCAATGCCAAATTTTCCATTGGGTACTGAATTTACCATAGCCTCGTAGATATCCTCAACAGATTTGATAAAATGCGTTTGCCCTAAAATAAAATTGATATCATCAGTTTTTTCAATTTCTACAAGCTTCAGCCCTATTTCGTCCATATGTTTCCTCCCAATAGTCGATAATAAAAAAGCAGTATATAAAATATGACAAAGCACTATTATGCTCATTAAGAGTTCTATTTAGCAATGTTGTGCCCAAATTCTAAAATTTTTATAGATATAGAAACCCTTAAAAACGTTGTGCCCATACATGGGCACAACATGACATATGTAAGAGGTAAGAAACGAGGAGATAA
>JAUWCF010000018.1 GCA_030609445.1 Thermoplasmatota archaeon
ACCGAAAGGGAATGGATACAAATAGGAACAACAACAATTGATTACAGCTTAAAATATACAAACAGACAAAAAACAATAGACTTACAAATAGACCTACATGACGGTCTATCAGTATATGCTCCAAAACAACTGTCAATAAACGAAGTGGAACAAAATCTTCATAAAAAATCAAAATGGATAATAAAAAACATTGATAAAATCTCTGAAATTAAAATAAACTTGAGTCAAAAAGAATTTCTTGCAGGAGAAAAATTTTTACTACGTGGAAGAAATTACAAGCTCAAAATTCAAAGAAAAGAAAACACTAAACCAAATCTTACTTTTTACAAAGGAACTTTTATTGCAACAATGCCTAAACGCATCCCTGATGAAGATTATAACTTAATTCTAAAACCTTTATTTTTAAAATTCTATCATCAAAAATCAGAAGAAATTGTAAAAGAAAGAATTAAAAAATATAAAAAATATTTTGATACAATCCCTGGGAAAATAAGAATAAAAGAACTAAAAAATAAATGGGGAACATGTACAGGAAAAAACAATATTAGCATAAACTGGAGACTTGTTTTTGCACATACCTCAATAATAGATTATGTTGTGGTTCACGAACTATGTCATCTTAAAAATAAAAGCCATTCAAAGAAATTTTGGAAAGATATAGAAAAGATATTACCCAGTTATAGAGAAAGCAAGGAATGGCTCAGAACCAATGGAGACATGTTAAACCTATAAAAGATCTAATAGTATAACTATTTTTTACCTCCAATTTCTTTTCTTAATACCTACTTGCTCCATATGATTGGGTTCATCGTGTCCTTAAAGCTCCAAGTAATGGGTAGGGATAATATGGGAATTCAAAAAACGCAAAAAATAGGCTCTTTCGACGAATTTCTCTCCCGTTGGGTGAAGCGGACCTGGCGGGATTCGAACCCGCGATCTATAGCTTAGGAGGCTATCGCCCGATCCAGGCTAGGCTACAGGCCCCGATATCGGCGTTATCATATGGGGAATTATTATGCTTTTCCCATATCGGAGCCATCAAGTAGATTCAATAATAAAGATAAAATGTTGTACCATATTGTACATTTACTGGCAATATTTATAAAGTGGTATAGTGATGGTAATGTGGATAGTAGTATGAAATGAAAAGAAAGATATATTGTCTTGGAATCAAGTTGGGGCTAAATAAAAAAGACATAAATGATGTTATGAAAGATACTTCAATGGGAGATGAACAAACTTCTTTCTCACTAGGCCCTCCAGGCTATCCTGGATCTTTTTATGGGACAGTAAGTATTAATGATTTTGAAAAATAGCCTTAAAGCATATGAGAGATATCTAAAGTTGAAGTATTACATACAGTAAAGATTGGGATGAGGTTTGTTTTTGGCTGATAGAAAAGTATTTAAATTGTAGATGTATACGTGTGACATGGTAGCATGAAACAAATAGATAATATGGAAATATCTGAGCTGATTACACTCGGAAAAAAGCTAGGGTTGAACGAAGAAAATATAGACGCCATGCTAAAAGACATACCGCCAAGAAATGAACAACCCTCCTTCTCACTAGGACCTCCAGGGTACTTTGGTGGTTATTATGGAACTATAAGCATCAACGATTTTAAAAGCTAATAATAAAGCAACTGAGAGCACCCCATAAACCGTTATCATGACAGAGTTAACATCCGCCCCTCCCCCCTGTAATTATCTTTTTGGTAATTGAGAAATGGCAGGGGCAATCTCTAAAATAACATTAAATAATGCGATATGACATAGGCGATACTAATGCAGCGTGAACAAAAATACAATCCAAAGCAAGTAGTCTGGGAGCTTACACTCAAATGCAACCTACGCTGTATTCACTGTGGATCATCTGCCGGGAAGTCAAGACCAGATGAACTTTCTACAAAAGAATCTCTTAAACTATGCAAAGACCTTGCAGAAATAAATACTGATGAAGTCTGTTTCATGGGTGGCGAGCCGTTTCTTCGAAAAGAATGGTACCGGCTTGGCAGAGAAGTTAAAGATCTGGGGATGAAGCTCTTAATTATTTCAAATGGATATATTGTTAATGACGATATTATCTCAAAACTGGTTAATTTAGAGCCATATGCTGTTTCTACAAGTCTAGATGGGGCAACAGCAAAAACACATGATCATATTCGAGGTGTTGATGGGTCATTCAAAAAAGTAATGGAATTTATCTCATCATCAAAAAAATCTGATCTACCTGTGACAATTATAACGACTGTGAACAAGTTAAACTTCAAAGAATTACCAATGATAAAAGATTTCCTACTTAAGAAAAATATTGCCTGGCAGATACAGACTGCCGCACCGGAGGGTAGATTTTCAAAAAAACTTGCCTTGTCAAAAGATGAATTTTATTCAGTTGGGCTGTTTATCGCATCTCTTCAAAAACAATACAAAAGAAAGGAACTACCAGTCATCGGTGCACATTGTTTTGGATACAACTCCAATCATCTTCCCTGCCTTGGTCTTTACCCGCAGTGGATGGGTTGCCAAGCAGGTATATCAATATTAAGCATCAAAAGCAATGGCGATGTCATCGGCTGTCTTTCAACACCTGATAAATATATTGAAGGTAACATTCGAAAGAGAAGCATTATAGATATTTGGAATGATCCTAATGCTTTTGCATATAATAGAAAATTCAAACTTGGAGATTTAGGAGAAAATTGTAGAGAATGTAAATATGGTGAAACATGTAAAGGTGGCTGCATGGGTGTGTCCACAGCATTTACAAATAAACCACATAATGATCCCTATTGTTTCTATAAAATTGAAACTGAATTACTTGAAAAAGATTAATTGAGGCATATATGAACAGGACAACATTGCATAAAACTCCAGATATTGCTGTCTGGGAGTTAACACTCGAATGCAATCTAAACTGTTTGCATTGTGGTTCCTCTGCTGGAAAAAAAAGACCAGATGAACTATCCACAAGAGAAGCTATTAAACTCTGTCATGATCTTTCAGATATTGGTTTCAAAGGAGTTGCCTTAATGGGCGGCGAGGTGTTTTTACGACATGACTGGCAGACTATTTCAAAGGAAATTAAAGATCTCGGGATGGTCTTATCCGTTATTACAAATGGATTTTTTAATGCCCAAGAAATTGTTCCAAAGCTAAAGAGATTAGAAACCGATTGTGTAATGGTTGGTTTAGATGGATCGTCTGCGAAATCACAAGATAAGATACGGGGAGTAAAAGGTTCATTTGAAAAAGCAATAGCGTTTATTAGAGCTACAAAACAAGCTGAGATAACGACCAGTTTTATAACTACGGTACATGCATTAAATTTCAATGAATTATCTAAAATCAGAGATTTAGCGATTCATGAGGAAGTCAACTGGCAAATTCAGGAAGCTACTCCAATTGGTAGGTTCCCTAAAAAATTGTTATTATCTGAAGAAGAATATTACGCTTTAGGTCTATTCATCAGGTCAACACAGAAAAATTATGCAACAAAAAATCTAACTATTATTGGCACACATAATTTTGGTTTTCACTCAAATGTTATCCCAAACTTGAGTTCTTATCCTAAATGGAATGGATGCTATGCTGGAAAAACTGTTTTAGGCATTCAAAGCAACGGAAACATCAAAGGATGTCTTGCATTATCAGATGAATTTATAGAAGGAAACATTCGAAATAAAAGCATTATTGATATTTGGAATGACCCCGAGGCTTTTGCATATAACAGAAGATTTGAAATAAAGGATTTAGGTGAAAACTGTAAGGGATGCAAGTTTGGTGAAACATGTAAAGGTGGATGTACAACGAGGTCAAGTAGCATAACTGGTTCTCCTCATAATGACCCATATTGCTTTTACAGATTTGAGAAGGATAAAGCATTATGAAGTTAAATCTAGGCTGTGGAAAAAAATACAAGGATGGATTCATAAATATCGACGCATTTGATTCTACAGTTGCAGATAAGATAATGTCTGTTTTAGACCTAGAATTTCATTCTAACGTTGTAGCTGAAATAGAAGCATGTCAATTAATAGAACATCTGGGATACATCAATTCAACCTATGCTTTAGCTGAATGGTCCAGGGTGCTAAAACCCGGCGGCATTCTGTTGATAGAGACACCAGATATAGAAACATCATTTGACGAGTACATCAAGGGTGATCATAAAACAAGAAAAGAACTTTTATCCTGGATCTATGGTGTTGAATCACAAGGTATGCAACATCGGCTATGTTTCCCAGAAGTCTTATTAAAAAATCTTTTAGAAAAAAGTGGTTTTACAGATATTAAAACATCTTTTCTTACAATTGAAAAACACCATCCTATCCTTCGTATCTGCTGTAAAAAACCTAATGATTATAAAATATTTCAAATCATCTCAGAGTATAGGAAAAAATTGAGAGGAAAAAACCTTGTTGACACCAAAAACGATATCACCGTGTTAGAGCAAGAAAAAATAGTAGATTTTTTTATTTTAAAACTCAACCAGTTTTGTAAAAACAATGATTATAAAGTAATTGATGAGTTAGTAATAGATGGTAGCATCCGAAGTGTGGAGATGATGCAGATTTTTTTAGAAGTTTGTATACATCAAAAATTACTACAAAAACATAAGGTAAAAAAACATCTTGAACTATTAGATTTTCTGATTTCTACACACTTATCTGATCTCCTAACTTATTTAATAAAAGAGTCACCAGCTATTGCAGGTACACAAGCTAAAACCTTTCAAACGATATCAAGATTTGCAAAACAAGGTATAAATAAAATATTGTCTAATGGTAACGAAGGTTCTGCTGTAAAAAAATCGTTTTTGAAACTATCTAAAAAGTTTGATCATGGTAAAAATGTTGTTTTTTCTGATAAAATACTTGAATATGAAGCTGCTCAACTGTCCTATCAGGCAGTTAAAGAGTTTATTTTAGGTAATTTCGATGAAGCAATTGCCAAGATGAAGGAGGCGATTAGTTTAGACAGAAATCATCTCTTGTATTATTGGAATCTTGGACGACTTATGATGCTAACTGATAATTTGTCAGAAGCAAAAAGTTGTTATAAGGATGCGATTAAGTTGGTGAAAATGTCTGATTATGATGATAAAGAAAAACTTGAGAAATCTCTGCAGAATGAGATAGATCATTTTTCATCTGAAAAATATGGTAAGCCAATTGCAGACGTGATGTAATGAATCCTTTTCTAAATCCAATATTTCTATGCCGAGTACTTAAGAGCGGCATAGTAGACCCCAATAGACTTCACAGGATGAATAATGAAGATATCATTAAATATCAAAATAAAGCACTGAAAGCAATAGTGAAATATGCATATACTATCCCGGTGTATAGAGAAAAATACAAAAAAATAGGTATTCATCCTAGTGATGTTAAAGAAATAGCTGATATTAAGAAACTACCGTTTATCACTAAAGAAGATTTCAGAAGTAATTTTCCAAATAATGTTATTTCTCCTTCGTTTAATAGAAAAGCAGCGATTATTGCAGCAACTTCTGGAACCACTGGGAGATCACTGTCGCTCTATTTTGATTTGTATACTGTAATAAGAAGCATGTTAGGTTTCGTTAGAGTATTAAAAGAGTGGGATATTGATTGGAGAAAAACCAAAATGTCTCTTCTTTTAGATCTTACAGAAAACAGTTTTGAAAATGAATATATAATCAATAGTATTTTTTCTTCTGCAAAACCTTTGATTCCTACTAGAAATATACAAATTATTGATATCCTAGATCCTCCATTAGATATTATCCGGCAAATAGAACGCTTTCAACCAGAAATAATTATTGGATACCCCTTTGTAATCATTCAGCTAGCTGTTCTTAAAAGCAAAGGATATGGAAAAAATATAACTCCAAGATGTATTGGAACATCTGGTGCGTTTTTTGATATGTATTCTAGAAAACATGTTGAAGAAGTATTTAATACTAAGATTTTTGATATCTATGCTGCAACAGAGTCCGGGCTTATCGCTTTTGAATGTAGAAATGGAGGATACCATGTATGCTCTGATCTTGTCTATCTTGAATATATGAAAAATGGAAGTGACGTCTCCTTTGGTGAACCAGGCGCCTTAGTTGTTACAAAACTTTATGGACGAGGTACTCCTCTGATAAGATATACCAGTATTGATGATGTAGTTACTCCTTTAAACAATGACTGTACATGTGGTTTAGCAGGTGGTTTAATACAGAGAATTCATGGGAGAAAAAGCGATTCTGTATTGTTACCTGATGGGAAAATGGCGTTTGTTTCTCTTTTTGAAAATATTCTTGGGGAGAGTCTTTCTGAGATTAAAGTTGATAAAATTAAACGTATTCAAATAGTTCAACATAAAATTGACAGTATAGAATTAAAAATCCTTGTTGACGAGCATTTGAGAGATGTGGGCCATCCGGTAGATAAGATGTTTTCTATCATCAAAAATAAGTTGAGGAACAGACTTGGGCCAGATATCAAAATAGTTATTAAGGAAGTCAATAGATTTGATGCAAAAGATCCATACATTATTTCGAAGGTAGATAGAAGTAAGTTTGTAGAAAAAATGTATCTTGTTTGAACATATTGTAAATAAAAATACAAAATCTTTTGGGGGTATATTATATTACCAGTGTTTTGTCTAATATGGAACAAATGTCATACTTATCTGTTCCGAATGTACACATATGCTTTAAATACCCTTTTTATATTCATTGTAATGATGATAGAAAACGAGAAGTTCTATAAGTCTGCAAAAGCGCTTGGGTTAAATAAGGAGGAGATCTATGCTATTTTAAACGATACATCAGCAATAGTTGAACAAACCTCTTTTTCATCAGGCCCCTTTCAGTATCCAGGAGGACGTTACGGAACCGTTAGCATCAAGGTTTTTTAGAACCAGTTCAAAAAAGAGTTACTATTTGTAATCTGAATAATTGATTGAGAAATGACCAGAAGTTGAATCAGCATCCTTGTTTTCTTGATTTCTAAGTTCAGATAGCCTAATTGTTTCAAATTCAATATCTTTTGACTTAAGTATTTTTGATATACCGGGTACGTGTCCGTCACCAATGCAGGTAATGATTTTTTCATAATTTTCATTAAGACTTGCTAGCCTATTCACCATGTAGTCATTTCTTTTATCAATAAGTGTGGTTTTTATTGTTGGAAATTTCTTTCCTATTTCTTCGATGTAGACATCGAAATCATTTTGTAAGTTTTTGAGTTCTTTTTCAACTCGTTTTTTGCTGACAAATAATCCTCCAAACCCTGAGAGCAGTAGCCTGAATTTTTCCGAAAACGGCATTGATTTCCACATTTTTATAAACAGATGTTGTGCATTCATGTCTATGAATTCTGCAGGTAGCCCATGTGATTGTGCATAGTTTATTGCTGTCATCATTTCATCTCCTGCATTTACGCCGTATTCGCTTGCCATGCTTTCTTGGAATCTTGCTAGTAGTCTGTATATGAATGGCAGATTTTTTTTGGATTCCTCATAGGCTTTGGGGTTGCTTTGTCTCATCATAATTGCGTTATATCTTTGTCTATCGAGTTCTACGCAGATGACATCTGGTGTTTTTTCATCAAAAATATTTATTAATGCAGTTGAGAGGTCGAAGATGTGTCCTGTTCCTATGAGTGTTATCATTTTTTCTACCAGTTTTATCTTGCTAGGTATAGAATTTTCTTACATTAACTTATGTTTTCGTTAATCGAACAGATATACGGCAATAGTCGATAATAAAATCGACAAATTTAAATATATCTAATTTAACTTATAATACCATGTGTAACGTAATAGACGACTACAGAGAAGACGAATTATCAATCGAATACAAACTAATAGAAAGAAGGAAACGGCTGTACTAAAAACTCCTTCTTTTTTTGATTTTTTTTACAACAACTACATCTCAAATAACACAAGAAAAACATGGTCGTAAAGATATATTTTTAAAAGAGACACCTATTACAAAAATATAGAGTCGGTGAGGAAAAATAGATTTTCCAAAAGGAACCGAATTCAAAGAAGAGACATATCCTGAAAACAGGAAAAAAAATAAAAATAGCAATACTACCAGATGGAACAACATCAAAGTCTGGACAGGAGAAAATCTAGAAAAAACCTAAACACAAGTATCTTTAAAAAAAAAGAAAAAAATGTCTCTTATAGAAACAAAAACGCTATAATTTTTTAGCAAACGCATCAATTTCTGCTTGCCAACCATCCTTCAGACCATCACCAGTCTTAACACCGGCTCCAACCTCAAAGTCCACACCAGCAACCATTACCATATTCTTCTTCGAAAGAATCTTCTCCATCTTAGGAAGCACACTCTTCTTCATACCATGAGTATTAACAATACCATACTTCTTCTGATCCAAACCTTCAAGATTCTTCATAAACTTCTTCATCGCCCTCTGAACGCCAAACGCCTCTGTTGGAGTAGAAAACACATACACATCAGCCTCAGGTAAATTAGTAGGATCCACCTCATCAGTCTTAAAAATCTGAATTTTTCCTTTTTTCTTCTCCATCCTACCAGCAAGGTAATCAACAACTTTCTTACCATTCCCATATCTTGACCAATAAACAATAACGCAATTCATCAATTCACCAAAAGCAAGATTACATTCACATATAAAAAGAATTGTAACAGAATCAACACCGATGAAAAAAACAAAAAAAAGGAAATGAAACCATCATTTCCTAATATCTATAATGCTCAGGCTTATACGGCCCTTCTATTTTAACGCCAATATAACCTGCTTGTTTTTGTGAAAGTTTCGTAAGTTTTACACCAAGCTTTTCTAGATGCAGTCGTGCCACTTCCTCATCAAGAATTTTCGGAAGCATATATACACCGATTTCATGCTCTTTATTCCACAGCTCCATCTGAGCAAGACATTGGTTTGTAAACGAGTTACTCATAACAAAACTTGGATGTCCTGTCGCACAACCTAGATTTACAAGACGACCTTCTGCAAGCATAAAAATCTCATGACCATCTGGAAACACATATTTATCCACCTGTGGTTTAATATTAATTTTCGTAATACCTGGAATCTCCTCAAGCTTACCAACTTGAATCTCATTGTCAAAATGACCGATATTACAGATAATTGCCTGGTCCTTCATTTTTTTCATATGCTCTGCAGTTATTACACCACAATTCCCTGTTGCAGTCACATAAATATTTCCTTCATCAAGTGCATCTTCAATAGGTTTGACTTCATAACCTTCCATCACTGCCTGCAATGCACAGATTGGATCAACCTCATTTACTATTACTCTCGCACCAAATCCTTTCATAGACTGGCAGCAACCTTTACCAACATCGCCATAACCACAGACAACAACTGTTTTTCCTGCAACCATCACATCAGTTGCTCTTTTTATTCCATCAGCAAGGCTCTCCCTGCATCCATACAGATTATCAAATTTTGATTTGGTCACTGAATCATTTACATTAAATGCAGGGAAAAGAAGCGTACCATTTTCCATCATCTGATATAATCTATGAACACCTGTAGTTGTCTCCTCTGAAACCCCTTTTACATCTTTAGACATCCTTGTCCACCGGTTGTCATCTCTTGCATAAATCTCTTTTAAACAAACCACAAGTTCCCTGAAATCCTCTCCCTCCTCACTATAGTCTTTGTCAAATAACTCAGGATTATTTTCAACTTCTACACCTTTATGTACCATAAGAGTTGCATCCCCGCCGTCATCGACAATAAGATGTGGACCTTTTCCATCACCAAAATCAAGCGCTTTTTCGGCACATGACCAATACTCTTTGAGCGTTTCACCTTTCCATGCAAAAACAGGAACACCAGATTTTGCAATAGCTGCAGCTGCATGATCTTGTGTTGAAAAAATATTACAGCTCGCCCAACGAATATCTGCACCCAATTCATTTAATGTTTCAATAAGAACTGCAGTCTGCACTGTCATATGCAAACTTCCCATTATCCTTGCACCCTCAAGAGGTTTTTGTGACCCGTATTTCTCCCGTACCACCATCAGACCTGGCATTTCTTTTTCAGCGATATCAAGCTCTTTTCTACCAAAATCAGCAAGGCCAATATCTTTAATCTTATATTCTTCTGTTTGCGATACCATCATCCATTACACCTACTCTTTTATTTTAATATAAGCTTTGCATCAACAACACATAAGCTTTCTTCGTATACAAATACAGGATTTAAATCCAT
>JAUWCF010000010.1 GCA_030609445.1 Thermoplasmatota archaeon
AACCTCTCTATTATAATCTATGATGGGATATTTAATATATAAATCCTCACATCCGTAAATATAGTCGGTGGTTTTCTTATATAACTAAAAAAATAATTTCTAATTATTACAAAATGATTACTATTGCCCCTACAACTTTCATAAGATGATAAATAGATATAAACTGCAGAGTTAATTTCTTTTCACTTTGTTGTCAATGTAAGAAAACCCCCCCCATATTCTATGTCCAACTTATTTATCAAAAAACATCTGTATTTTATTTGCGTAATAATTTTTGGTTTTTTACCGTGCTTTTAGGGTATAACTGTCCGTTTTGCTTTTAGCCAAGGCCCGTTAATTATGTAAAAGGTAGCAGTATCGATGTAATTCTCTTCACCGCCGGAGAGAAAACCTTCAACGACATATCTGCCAACAGGAACCTGAACTCCTTGTTGATCTGTCTGATCCCATGGCGGCCAGGTTATGTATTCGCCTGGTTCAAGTTCATACCAACAATATGTAGCTTCTTGGTATACAATCTCGTTATCGTTATTATATATGGTAATAATAGGCCCTCCAGCACTGAGTAGTTCATCACCAACGTTTGTTAAAAAAATAGCAACCGGTTCACCTGGACTATAGATAATTTTATCTGTAGTAACTTCCAACACCGCTCCCGTTGAAGATGATTTTTTATTGCTTGCTATAGCAATCCCTAAAGAACTTGTAGATGACAACAATAGTACTATTAAAACTACTCCTACCAAAACATATTTTGCCCCTTTCATTCTTTTCAACCTCTATTTTACATAGAACATAAAGAATATAAATCTTTTGCAAAAAAATTGCAACATTTGTTACAGGATAAGGTCACATATTAGAATTACGACTACTTTGCACCAATAACTGATTTACAGTATGGGCAGATCAACCAATATTTTTTATCGGTTCCTGTATATCTACCACCAATAAAATCACTCTTGGCTCTATTCAGCTTGATTAGTGGCTTTACTTTCTTATGACAATTTCTGCATTCAACTTCTTTATCACCAAAACGTTTCCTCACTATAGATCCTTTAATGCCTTCATACCGCCGTTAAATGCTTTCTTGTTTATGTCTTTGTATTTTACAGGGATGTTTCCAAGAATTGTCTCTAATAAAACATCTGATTTAAACGGCAAAACATCAGCTGCAGCGAGAGCACCAAGCATCACAATATTTTTTGTAATAGCAGCACCAGAATCTTTAGCGATCTTTAATGCATCAATCTTAAATAAAATAGCACGTGATTGTATCTCTTTATAAACGTCATCAAGATTTGGATACTTTTCACCACCCACAGAAACAGTGAATGGAACAACCGGGTTAATATCTGTTATAATCTTTGTTTTTTTGTTTGCATACATAATATTTCGTAAAGCTTCCACCGGCTCCAGACTTACGATAACATCTGCAGTAGCAGCTGCCACAAGAGGCCCTGAAACATTACCCAACCGTACTGTGCAATTTACTGCCCCGCCTCTTTGTGCCATTCCATGGACTTCAGATACATAGACGTTTGTTTTTGCTCTCACTGCTGCTTTTCCCAGGATATTTGCTGCAGTGATTACTCCTTGACCACCAACTCCTGTAAGAACAATACTTGTCTTCCTGTTCATTTCTTCCCCTCCTTTTTAGAGATGGCATCTACTGGGCAAATCTCTACACAGTTCCCACAACCATTGCACTGTGTCTCATCAATATGGATGCTTCCATCGTCAGCATAGTAAAACGCAGGGCATCCAAATCGGCCGATACATGTCTTACATTTTGTACATTTATCTTGGTCAATGGTGTAGACAGGAATTTTTTCTCCTGCTCTTCGCATCCGCTGGACTTCCAGAAGGATACATGGCGATTTACTGACAACAACAGATGGTCCTTTGAAATCAAGTGCTCTTTTGTATGCTTCAGCTGTCTCTTTAATATTGTTTGGATCAACAACCTCGATATGTTTAACACCAAGACCTTTGACGATATCCTCAATTACAATAAGGTTTGCTTGTCTCCCCATCCCGTCAAATTCTGTTCCCGGGTTTGGTTGATGTCCAGTCATTGCAGTTGTTCTATTATCAAGGATGCTTATCACACAGTCATGATTATGATAGACTGCATTGATGATTGGCGGGATTCCTGAATGAAAGAATGTAGAATCTCCCATAAATGAAATGATTTTTTGATCAGTTGCAACAGAAAGACCACATGCAGTACCCGCATTTGAACCCATACATAATAACAGATCTGCTGTTTCAAGTGGAGGAGCCTTACCAAGGGTATAACATCCAATGTCTGTCGGATAAATCGTGTCTTTTGGCGCTGCTTTTTTCACTGCGTAATATGTTGCTCTATGTGGACATCCTGGACATAGAGTGGGAGGTCTACTTGGTAGCTTTAACTTTGGTTGCATCTGTTTTGGAAACGGATTTTTTACCTTGAATATCTTTGAGAACGCCTCAGCAACTATGTCTGGGTTGTATTCGTATAATCTGGAGAAATGATCTGTAGATTTTCCATAGATTCTTACGTTTGATCCAATGTCATATGCCATTGCTTTGAATTGATTTTCAAGAATAGGTTCGCCTTCTTCAACAACAATTAAAGATTTACAAGATTTAATGAATTTTTCACACATTTTTCGTGGGAGAGGATGTGTCATCCCAAGTTTTAAAATGCCGACATCGAGATCCATGATTTCTGATACTTCTTTTACATAGTTATAGGAAACACCTGAAGTAACTATTCCAAAATCTTTTGGTGTTCCTATGTTTATAACTTCGTTAAATGGTGATTTCTCTGAAATTTTTTCAGCTTGCTTCATTTTTTCAAGTAAAACAGGATGTTTTATCCGTGCAGTATTTGGAGTAGTAACTAGCAACGGATCTTTTTCAAAATGCCCTTTTTTCCGAGGTTTTTTCAGTTTATTAAAAGTAACTGCTCCTCGGGCATGATTTAATCTAGTGGTTGTCCTTAAAAGAACAGGGAGTTTTAATTCTTCAGATAGTTCAAATCCAAGTCTGGTCATCTCTTTTGCTTCTTGTGGTGTTGTTGGTTCAAGCATTGGTGCACTACCAAACAATGCAAAATATCTGTTGTCTTGTTCGTTTTGAGAGGAATGACAATACGGATCATCTGCAGTGACAATGATATGACCAGCTTTACAGCCTACATAAAGATATGTCATGAATGCATCAGATGCAACGTTTAGACCAACATGTTTCATACAAGTAAGTGCTCTAAGGCCACTAAATGCTGCAGCAGCTGCAACCTCTAATGCAACTTTTTCATTTGTTGAATATTCACAATAGAATCCAGGGTCTTTATTTTGTTTTGTAGCATATTTTGCAATTTTTGAAAATGTATCAGCGATTTCTGATGAAGGCGTTCCTGGATAGGTTGTTGCTATATCGACTCCTGCCTCAAGTGCTCCTCTTGTTATGGCTTCATTTCCTAGTAACAGAATTTTTTTCCCAACTTTATTTTCAATTATTTCCATCATCATTAATCACCAAATAAACAGATTATATGCTAATTGCCCCAGACAGTGGTATTTGTGAGCAGAATATAAAGCTAACGAAAAGCAGATTTTTCGTCTTGATGTTTTCTGTGCTTTGTTCACTAAAATGTTTGATAAGCGACCAGCGAAGACCCCGTTTCCAATTCTGTAATTTAAAAAAACATACATCATTTTTTTCAATTTTTTTTACAAAAAAATGCTGAGAAAAATCCCTCCTTAGAACCAAGGAGTAAATATGTTTGTAATGCTATTGCCTTAACTACATACACATATGCATATTCATCTGCGAACAAGGTACTTAAAAGTGGAGTGAATATTGGGGGATGGAAGGAATTGAGCTGGTAGTTGTATTGCATCCCATCCCTCCTAGTGAGACCAGCCATCCTTCTTTTTTTGTCACGTTTTTTATCTCTTTTTATTGGGTGATTTTTGTGAGAATGAGAAAGTATTTGTACCTCACGATGCATTACAATTTTGTCTGGTGAGGAAAGGTAGGATGTACTGGCTGCAATAAGCCTAAAAATTGTATTGTTTTCCAGATATGCCGCTTTTAATAAGCCCAGATCACTTGGAGGGAAAAACTATGACCAAAATTCAAAATATCGGGATGTACACTGAGCCAAAAACAACAACAAAGCAAATACCATTATTTGAGGAAGAGGACGACGGCAATCTTATACCCTATGTTAGAGAAGAATAGATTAGCAATAGTTTCAACCTGTTCGTAGTTGTTTTTTGTTCTGAGAAGGAAACAAAATATAAATTCAAATGTTATAATGAACTATTGAATGGAAAAAAAAGTTGTACTTAGTATCGCTGGATCAGATCCTTCTGGTGGGGCAGGAATTCAAGCGGATTTGAAATCGTTTTCATTTCTCAGGCTTCATGGAGTAACTGCTGTGACATGCATTACTTCTCAGAACACTATGCAGGTTAAAAATATACAGAGATTGCCTGTGGAAATAATTGAGAGTCAAATTGATGTTTTATTTGAAGATTTCACAATTGATGATGTCAAAACAGGCATGTTGTTTGATGAAGAAACAATAAGGCTTATCTCTAAAAAAATAACAGAATACAACATGAATCCTGTTGTTGATCCTGTTATGGTTGCGACAAGCGGCGATGCTTTATCACAAAATACTTTTACCACTTCTTTTAAAAAATATCTAATGCCAAAAACGTTTCTTCTCACGGCAAATATTCCCGAAGCCTCAAGGCTTGCTGGAGTTAAAATAAAAACAATAGACGATGTAAAAAAATCATGTAAAAAACTTTATGATTCTGGTCCAAAATATGTACTTATTAAAGGCGGACATCTCGATACAACAGACGCAGTTGATGTGTTTTATGATGGAAAAACATTCCATGAGTTTTCTCTCCCTCGAATTTCAAACAAAAAAGCACATGGCTCCGGATGTAGCTTATCAGCAGTTATAACTGGATTACTTGCTTTAGGAGAGACACCTGTTGACGCAGTGAGAAAAGCAAAACATATCATATGGAGTATGATAAACGATGGATATACACCGGGAAAAGGATCAGATGTGCTTAATCATTCTTGCGAAAAAATACTGCCTTTAAATTTATCTGACGATCATGTCGTTACATGGGTTGAATTAAAAGATGCTGTTGAAAAACTCACATCGTTTTTACCACCTAGTTTTGTTCCTGAGGTTGGGATGAATTTTGCATATGCACTAAAAAATGCGAAGACATTTGAAGAAATCTGTGCTGTTGACGGTAGGATTTTAAAAACAGAAGAAAAAGTAAAACTATGCGGTGGCATTAGTTTTGGGGTTTCAAGACATGTCGCATCAATTGTTCTTGCGGCTATGTCTTTTGACAAAAACATACGATCTGTAGTGAATATTCGTTATTCAAAAAATAATCTGGACTTGTGCAAACAGGCTGGTTTTCGTATTGGTTTTTTTGGTAGTAAAAATGAACCGAAGGCTACGAAGTCTACGATGGAATGGGGGACAAAACAAGCAATCAAAGATCTTGGATTCGTACCAGATATTATTTATGATCTAGGCGGTATAGGAAAGGAACCAATGATTCGTATATTGGGAAAAAGTCCAAAAGATGTTTTGTTAAAAACACAAAGATTACTAAAATCGGATATAAGATAAGAAAATACGAAATGTTTATAAGCAATTACGGCAATAAGAGGGCAATAAAAACAAAGACCTAACAGGGAGGTAAAACCTTATGACAGCAAAAGGAAGCGAAGAAAACGTAATATTTGTAGGAAACAAACCACCAATGAGCTACGTACTTGCTATAGTCACACAGTTCAATAGCGGCTCAAATGAAGTAATCGTAAAAGCCAGAGGCAGAGCCATCAGCAGAGCCGTCGATGCAGCAGAGATTACAAGAAACAGGTTTGTTACAGACGCAAAAATCAAGCAAATAGAGATTGGAACAGAATCTATTACAAACGAAGAAGGAAGAACATCAAACGTCTCATCAATTGAGATAACTCTAGAAAAATAAGGAAGTATTAAACACATACAATACTTCTATTTCCTTTATTTTTAATATTTACATTAGGGCTAATTATAAAAAAATAAAACAGAGGGCCAAATATGTCAGAGTGCCTCTATACAGATTATGCATTAACAACAGCTAATGCTTCTAGTGCTCTATTGAAAGTTGAGCTTGGGCGCATTGCTTCTGTTACCATTTCAATATTTGGTTTATAGTAGCCACCCATATCAACTGGTTTTCCTTGTGCAGCATTCAACTCATCGATTATCTTGGTCTCGTTATCTGCAAGTTCTTGTGCAAGTTTTGTAAAACGCTCTTGAAGTTCAATATCTTTTATCTGCTCAGCCATTGATTGTGCCCAGTATAATGTAAGATAGAAATGACTACCTCTATTATCCAACTCATTAACCTTACGAGAAGGCGACTTGTTGTTTAAAAGAAATTTACTAGTTGCTTGGTCAAGGGTATCTCCTAAGACTTGGGCATTCTCATTATTGGTTGTTTTACTTAAATGTTCCAATGATACTGCAAGAGCTAGAAATTCGCCAAGGGAATCCCATCGTAGATGACCTTCTTCTAGAAATTGTTGAACGTGTTTGGGGGCTGATCCACCTGCTCCCGTTTCATATAACCCACCGCCATTCATGAGAGGTACTATTGAATACATTTTTGCACTGGTACCTACTTCAAGAATCGGAAACAAGTCTGTCAAATAATCACGTAATACGTTACCGGTAACTGAAATCGTGTCTTTACCATCTTTCATACGCTCTATTGAAAAACGTGTGGCTTCTACCGGTGGCATGATAGGGATTTCCAGGTCATTTGTATCATAATCTTGTAAATAACGATTTAATTTTTCTATAAGTTGCGCATCATGTGCTCTGTTTTTGTCCAACCAGAAAACAGCAGGCCATCCAGTTGCTTTTGCTCTATTTACAGCGAGTTTAACCCAGTCTTGAATTGGAAGATCTTTTACCTGGCACATACGCCAGACGTCTCCTTCTTCGACGGTGTGTTCGAGCATTGTTTGTCCTGAAGAAGCAACAACACGAATTATTCCATTGTCAGGGCATAGAAATGTCTTGTCATGAGATCCATATTCTTCTGCTTTTTGGGCCATAAGACCAACATTTTGAACTGTTCCCATTGTTGTTGGATCAAAAGCTCCATGTTTTTTACAGAAATCAATGGATTCCTTATACACTCCAGCATAACTGCTGTCAGGTATCACAAATTTTGTGTCATGAAGTTTACCATCTGGGCCCCACATTTGCCCCGAATTCCGAATTGCAGCTGGTATAGATGCATCGATAATCACATCACTAGGTACATGGAGGTTTGTGATTCCTTTATCGGAGTTTACCATCGCAAGTTTTGGTCCATTTTCATAACATTTCTTAATGTCAGCTTCGATTTCCATTCTTTTTTCTTCAGGCAAAGTATTGATTTTTGTATAAAGATCACCTAGGCCATTGTTTGGACTGATGCCCAGTTCTTTAAAAACCGATTCATGTTTTTCAAAAACGTCCTTGAAGAAAACAGAAACCACGTGACCAAAAATGATAGGATCTGAAACCTTCATCATTGTGGCTT
This sequence comes from Thermoplasmatota archaeon, assembly GCA_030609445.1. Taxonomy (GTDB): domain Archaea; phylum Thermoplasmatota; class E2; order DHVEG-1; family DHVEG-1; genus JAUWYM01. Next base: position 7,623 of record JAUWCF010000010.1, read on the forward strand.
TTAAATGAACAGAGAACAATACATCCTTATTTTTCGCATCTTCTATTTGCTCCTTGAGAAATGTACGTAAAGCACGTTTGTTCATAACTGTTGCATCGATGATTTCACCATCCAGAAGTGCTAGTGTTTCTTTGAGAACTTGAGAATTTCCATCTTGATCAACGAACTCAATTTTAGCGTCTCCTGCAGTAGCTTGCGTGATAGTAATAGATTTCTCGTTAGAGCAGAGATCTCCACTGTCCATATGTACAACATGTGATTTTGAATCTTTAGCCCATTCGCCCATTGGATGCGGGTTTTCTTTTGCATAATTTTTAACAGGGTCTGGGACTCTCCGATCTGAGTTACCTTCTCTTAAAACAGGGTTTACAGCACTTCCTTTAATCTTATCATATCTAGCTTTAATCTCTTTCTCTATCTCGCCTTTTGGATTCTCTGGATAGTTTGGCAAGTTATAGCCATGCTCTTGTAATTCTTTTATTGCTGCCTTCAACTGAGGGAGTGAAGCACTGATACACGGTAGTTTAATGATATTTCCTTCTGGTTTTTTGACAAGCTCACCTAATTCTGCTAAATCATCAGATTGTCTCTGACTCTCAGTGAGCTTCTCAGGAAACTTAGCGATAATTCTTCCTGCAAGAGAGATATCTCTCGTTTCAACGGTAACTCCTGTTGCCTCTGTGAATGCTTCGATGATAGGTAGAAAAGAGTAAGTTGCTAATGCTGGTGCTTCATCGACTTTTGTATAAATAATCTTTCCAACTTCATTACTCATTTGAATCCTTCTCCATCATATTATTTATCACCTTTGCCAAGAAGACCGCTTCCAAACAAATGTTTGGTGGTGGATGAATTGGCTTTTCTATCCAAATATTTCTTTTCCATAACAAATCAACTCCACATTTCTAATGTTTGAATTAATGATTTCTTTTGCATCATCAATAAGTCTGACCCATTTACCATAACTGAAAACACCTTTTACCATGCATTCTTTACCATGATATCTAACTAAATCGTTTGGCTGAAGTTTGTATCTCTGCCTGCGAATAGATGGCTTAAATCCCTTGCGATTGGTCTGAATTGAACGGTTGTTGCGTCTGACCTGTTTTGCAATCAATGGAATGGTACGAGCTACGTCCCTTGTCCCTCCAGCGATAACAAAAGCATCGTTGATATGGGACTTTTGCAACCCTTGTTTAATGCGATTATGTTTTGTAACATAACCATAAGTATGTCCGCATCCAAGAGCATTGACTATTTTCCATCGAACCATAGTCATAAAGGTCTCAGGCTTGAAATTCTTAACCTTCTTTTTTGGAATGATATCAACACCTGTATGGTGCTCTTCATGACAGGTTTTGCATACTGTCAAAAGCTTTTCTGATCTGTCCGTTGCACCTTCAGCTTTACCATTGATATGATGAACTTGCAGAATTAGGTCTTTCTTTTTTCCATGACAATGCTGACAGGCATGATTATCTCGATGCAAAACATATTCCCGAACGTTCCAAAAACCAAGTTGTTCTCCTTGCTGATATTCTTCTCCTTGAATATCTAGATTTTTGATTTTCTGAATATCAAAACCTGCTACCTCAACCATGGTCTCAGTTATGGGTAACAGTTTCTTGATTTTCTCAACAAGCCTGATATGACTGTCAAGTTTGTGCTGGATACTTGGTGCAAGCCATCCTTTGGGCTTGCTTCGGTTGTCGAATCTTGCCTGTCGATGCCAGAGTTTGTTTCTTCGTGTTCTACGGTAGTTTCTTCTTTGCTCCAGCAGTTTTGAAATGTTGGTTCGCAGTTGCACTTCACCAGATAGAAGTTCCTTTTTGCTGGTTACTGCTGAAAAACCAATTGTTTTGTACCCATTATCCAATCCTAAAGTAACTGGTTGTCTTGCAGTGCCTTTTGTTTCCAGCAGCTGTATTGTAAAAGGCTTTCTACTGACTACTATTGCTTTGCCTTGTTCAAGCAGATGTCGTGCTTTAGCTGGTTTACAAGGCATCAAAGGCTCTTTTTGCAAGTTAATGACATATACGCTTAGGTTATGTCCAGTCTTGCCAGACTGTTGGTCCACATCGGAGTTGCTAGAAAACGTTTTTGCATTCTGCAACACTTGACCTACCACACAGTCATGTTTAATCACAGAATTACAGTTGCTACGGATTTGTGGAGCGTCCGTAGGTGTATTATTATGTCTTTTTTCTAGCTTCTGCATATTTCTATGCCTCCTAATCAACTTGTGACTTTTGCAAGCCACTTCCAAAACCTAAGTTTTGGTGGTGGTAGTTGACTTCACTTTTTCTGGTTTATCAGGCATCATATAAGCAATATCGTCCCATGGATGCCGATACAGTCCTGCCTTCATTCGTTTCTGATCCATAATATGTCCCATGAATCCAATGCTTCTCCCAAGTACAAAGAGTGCATTGAGTGTTCCAAGAGAAACAAATTCTTTTACTTCTTCTGGAGAGTATCCTATGCTTCTAAACATGTCACAGCAGAGAATACCAATGCATCCATCAACGTTAAGGATAAGATTTCCTCTTTTTGCTGTGGTTATTTTTTCAACTTCCAGTGCATAGTCCAAATATGGAGTCATTGGGAAGTTCTTTTTTGCATAAGCCTTGAGTAGCGTTACACGTACATCAGGATTTGTTACTGATTTTATTCTATGGCCGATACCTTGGATGTTGATATTTTTGTTTTTCATATCTTTTACCATGAATTCAGGAGGATGCCCTGCATCACAATATGATGTGAAATGTTCTGCAGCACCTTTTACTGCCCCTCCAAATCTTGGTCCGATAGTAAGTAGACCACTCACCAGTGACGAAATGAGATCTTTACCTGCTCGTGCTGTGACAATCGCGTTATGAGCTCCAGATACTGCTGGACCGTGATCTGCTGTAAGTAGAACAACCATTTCAAGAAAATCAGTTGACCATTTTGGAAGTTTCTTCTTGAACCAAAGTAGACCAAGTACGCCACCTAGCCCATAATTATCTTCAAATATCTTACTGATCGGGATACCGCAATACATGAGTTCCTCGCCACGATCATCTGAAATCGTACTGATAAACTCAGAAGGCTTCCGCACGATACCATCACGGATAGCAACCTTGTAATCGATAGGTATCCTTGGTGGTTCTATGTCAGGCATTGGTTTTATTCTCCCTGCCTTTACTTCTTTATCAAAAACTTCTTTGATTTTTTTATCAAAATCTTCAAAGGAATCCGGAACAGCAGCTCCTGCTTCTTTAAGTGCTTTATTTTTTACATCAGCTGTTTCCCTATCAGCACCCGCTCTTGCACCTGCATGACCAAACTGTACCTCCGCTGGGAAGACCTTTGAGCATGTTCCAATGCACCAGGCAACGAGTGGCTTTTTGATTTTTCCAGATTTTAACGCATCAACAACTACATATTCGTCAATACCACCAACTTCCCCTAGCAATACGATCATTTTTATGTCTGGATTTTTCTCGTATCTCATGATGTGCTCTATAAATGTTGAGCCAGGATACCGGTCACCACCAATAGCTACTCCTTCATAGACGCCGTCAGAGTTGCGGGCAATGATGTTGTTCAGTTCATTTGATAAACCACCTGATTTTGATACATAGGCAACGCTACCTGGTCTATGAAGGCGACAGGCAATAATGTTATCAAGCATTCCTGCGGTGTTTCCTATCCTAAATCCACCACCAGCAATACCTCCAACTGTTGCAGGACCAATAATCCATTTTTTCTTTTCATTTGCAATTTTAACCAACTCTCTTGATCTCCGCTCAGGAACACCTTCAGCGATAATTGCTACTGTTCGTATGGTTTTGCTTTCAAGAGCTTCTTTTGATGTTTGATATGCCGACCTAAACGATGCAAAGTTTACCATGACATCTACATCATTATGCTTTGCAACTGCTTCCTTAAGAGTCTTGTACATAGGGATCATAACTTCTTTTGTTCCCCAGAAGCACTTGTGATATCCTTCTCTAGTGGGATTTACAATACAGGCAACTGATGGTTCTTTTCTCCTGCAGATGTAATCAAAATCAAGCATACGTTGGATTGCATTTTGTTGATAACCAAACACTATGGCCTTTGTATCCTTATCAAACAATATATATTCTGGTCTTTTTTTCATTTTAAACCCCCTCGCCAAGAGCTATTGGAACAATTCTTGTCATGTGAGTTTCAGGAC
>JAUWCF010000171.1 GCA_030609445.1 Thermoplasmatota archaeon
GTATTTGTCACAATTATGCATCATCTTTTGTCAAACTACGACTAAACAATGCACGGATCGCCGAAATCTCAACTATAAAACAATAGGAGCTACCAATGTGATAAATGACATTGCAATAAGAACACCAAACAATGATACCGCAATCAAATTTCGCGTTCTATGTTTTTTCTTTTCTTCAATTTTTAACAATGTTTGTGTGTGTTCCTCAACAAGAGCAGCATAGTTCTCTGCAAATTTACCATATATTTCTTCAAACAAATCATCTTCTTTACTGCAACATCTCATTTTTCTCACCATGTAATACTTTGCGAGTTTGCTTATTAAGGATTTGTTGTACAACTGTTATCAGGATAAGTGAATTCAAGTTGAGAGAAATATTTTAAAAGAAAACAGAGAAGAGCTTTGCAGATCATTTTACAGCCCAAATAGATGTTTTATTATCAAGAATAACCGCAGATGGTTTTCCAGGAATATCAAGAACAATGATCTCATGTTTATCGCTTTGTTCTTTGGCATACTGACTTCAAGCGTTGCCCAGTCGCTTTCAAAATTATGTGTGTCTTTTGCCTTTACATCATGAGTGTCGCTGTTATTCCTTTTTAGCTTTTTTAGCAGCTCTCCTTTGCATCTCAGTAACATCCTGATCTGAAAGAACACCTTTGTTGACCAATTTCATCATGAGCAAACTATTATGTTCTATAAGAAAGTTGATTTCTTTAGTTTGCTGTACAATTGTTTCTGCTTGCTGCTTTATCTCCCCCTCCCGTTCATTTAAGTAATCTAATGCTTCGTTGATTGTTTGTGCTTTGCCATCTAATGATACATCAACAATACCGTGAATCTCATCTGATAAACCTTCAATGTGCTTTTTTATAAGTCTCTCGTTCTCTTTAGTTATATGACCAATAATTTGGTCTTTGATATTTTGTACATCATTCAGATTGTTCAACAATTCTTTGTAATTTCCAACCCTCTGACGCAACCGCCTCATTTTAGATTCTTGGATTGAAATCATCTGATCTATCTGTTTACACTTATCATTAAGTTCAGCAATCTTTGTTTGCAAGTAACCTTCTTTCATATCTCAGTATCCCCCTCATGTTATAATTTGACAACAATATTTTCCATCTGTTTTTTGTTCACTGGCCAATTAATCTTTGAGGATCATATTTCATAGCTTGTAACAATTATATAAAATGTTCAGTTTGAGGTATGATAACCCATTGGCATCAAACAAAGGCTGAGGGGGAGATGAGTTTTTACAAATCACAGATCCGCAAGTTAACCCATATCATTTAATGCATTTCTAGCTATATTGAGTGCCCCTTCGTAAGTTCCTGCTTTCACTTCTTCTGGTCCCACATTCATTCCAAATATATCTCGTATTTTTCCCATTCTCCCATCTCCTCACAGTTTCATAACACCCATTTATTTAAAAATACATCTTTAAAACTCATGATCTATCCATTAACATAAAGATTTTGATCCGAAAACAAGTTTATATAAGGGACGAATGGAATGCAAGAACATGGCCCATAAAAAGAAAATTGATCAAAAAACAGAATCCATACCATATAAAATAGAAGATGCTATGAAAATCACTGAAGACATATTCAATCTTAGCAGGGAAAATGAATACAATCCGGGTGCTTTTGTTCATGGGTTGGTTTTTGCCCTTGAGGCCACCCAACAGTCTTATAATATCCCTCAACAGCAACTTGCCAATATTAAAAGAGGATGTCGCAGATATTTTAGAGAAGTTTCCAACAGCAGAAAAACCAATGATGCACCTTAATTATCAAATAATTAAGGTTATCCCCATGATCTTTGAAAATATGTTAGATCAATTCTATTCCAATCATCAAAATCGTTTTTTCCTCGTGAGCCATCGGAATAATCTACCATGAGATACATGTATCCATAATTCATGACGCTTTTATACGGCCGCCATTTCCACCAGTTCTTCTGCCAAATATATTTACCATCTTGATCATCGCATCCTGGAGTATTACTATGAAATATTCCTAATGTATGGCCACACTCATGCATATACGCACTCCCATACACAATAGCTCGTTTTTCCTCATTGCGATTCAATAGAATTTTTTTCTCCATTCCTTTGCTCGATATTTGATATGCATCAGGGCGGAAAACAAAACCAGGCCACGTTGCATTATATATCACCAACCCATAATGAAAAACGCCTTGCCGCCAATTACCTTCATCACCATGTAAGAAATAGTTCCAATACATGTTTTGGATTTCTTGATAACTTGACGCCTCATCGAACGGGATGACATCACTACCACCCATACATCCATCGTCAAGGTGATATACAATATTTTGCCGATCATACGCAGTTCGAATTAACTCTTTTGACCCCTCGGGTAAGATGCATTTCTGGCCGTCTGGACTTTCTTCCATCTGATCTAGTTCAACAAAAAGATCTTTTCTGAATGGATCAGAACCCCATTGAGAGGTAAGATATTCTTCCACATTATCAAGACCATCTCGATCTGGATCCAGATTCGCATGATCATCCCATTCAAATGGATCATATACCCAAGCATGCTCATATGTATCCTCATACCACTTATACCAAGCATAATGCCCCCATTTGTGTTCCCATTCTATTGGGATTCCATCGTTATCATCATCTCTACCTAGATCACATATCTC
>JAUWCF010000002.1 GCA_030609445.1 Thermoplasmatota archaeon
GATCTTTTTGTCATTTAATTTCACCATGTATTCACAAGGCGAAATATTCTGGCGAAATAATTTCAGGACTCTACAATTAATGTTTTATATCATAAATGAGATATATAGCTTTTATGCGAAAAATGCATTCTTTTTTTATAAAAACCTAATAGGTATAATATCTATCACTTTTGACCTTAGCATTAAAAAACTCGAAGAATAACTATTGCGATATATTTATACTATAGAAACAACAGTAACTGTAAATATTAAATTCTTACCGGCCAATGGATGGTTAAAATCCACAGAGATATTTTCGTCTTTAACTTCCAATACAGTTCCTGTAAATTTTTTACCTTCGGGTGAATTAATTGAAACTCTTGAGCCGACTTTCAATTCAACTTGAGGATCAAATCCTTCTTTAGGCAAATCAATTATGAGCTCATCTCTTTTTGGACCAAATGCTTCAGTGGGCTCAAGCGTAATCGTCTTAGTTTCTCCTTCTTTCATATCTATTAAAATTTTTTCTATTGATTTTGGAATATTTCCATCACCAACAACTACTTCAAGAGGCTGTTCTTCTTCAGTTTTTAAAACAATTTCACCAGTTTCTAATTTTGCTTCAAATAATATATTAACTTTAACTCCTTCTTTAATAACCGTCATATTTTCTCCTTCTCTTATTCACCACCAACAAAAGAAGAAATACAATAATTATTATAGCGCATCCATTCATTTGCAGGTTATATTTTCTTATTGCTCATTTGCATATAAATGTTGGTACATGAATTAAACCTAAGATTATAATTTTAGATTTGAAAATCATACATACAATTATATACCAAAACACACATTGGCCTCGACTGGAAGCTCAATAAAAAAGAAAAGAGTTTCAAAAGAAGGAAATAAAAAATGTATAGAGATGATAGAGGTCCACCAAGAGAAATGCACAAAGTTACTTGTGCAGAATGTGGAAAAGAAACTGAAGTTCCTTTTAAACCGGATGGTACTAGACCAGTTTATTGCAGGGACTGTTATCAAAAACGAAAACCAAAAAGATTTTAGTAAAAATAGCTAGAAAAACCTTCTGTTTTTACTTTTTTACATAAATCTCTTTTTTTTATTTTTTTCACCAACTCTATTTTACCGAGGCGCCTTATCACGATAGTTTTAAATAAAAAACAATATTAGCCTACAAAAAAAAGAGGCGATAAATATGGACATATTAACAATAGGAATTATCCTTGTTGTATTAATTTTAGTGATAGTTCTCCTGGTTTTTCTGAGCTATTACAACAAAATAATCAGACTTGAAAACCGAATTGACAACTCATGGGCACAAATCGATGTGCAACTCAAACGAAGAGCAGATCTCATACCAAATCTGATGGAAACTGTTAAAGGCTACATGAAGCATGAAAAAGAAGTACTTGAAAATGTTACAAAAGCACGATCTGCAATAATGAGTGCAAAGACTCCTCAAAAAAATATTGAAGCAGATAATATGCTGACAGGCGCACTTAAATCATTATTTGCTGTAGCAGAAAACTACCCAGATTTAAAAGCAAACCAAAATTTCTTAAACTTACAAGATGAATTAACCCATACCGAGGATAAAATCGCATATTCAAGACAACATTACAACGACTCAGTTTTATCATTCAACAACACAATAGAGACGTTTCCTGGCATCATCTTTGCAAAGAGAATGGGTAAAAAAGAGCGAGAGATGCTACAAATCCCTGATGCAGCAAGAGAACTACCTAAAGTCAAATTCTAAAAAGCTTAGTTTTTCGATAGTATGACAAAACAAATGCTTCTCGAAGATCATATTCGAAAAAACAAACGAAATACTGTACTTATTTGCACGTTTATGGCTTTGTTATTTTTAGGCGTAATTTTTGCTTTTGGATACATCTACTTTAGAAACCCGTATATCGCACTCATATTTGGTCTTCCAATCGCACTTGTCTATATTGCAATTACGTATTCATTCTCAGTACAAACAGTTCTTTCTGCAGCAAAAGCACGACCAGCAAATCCTCATGTTAGAGAAGAAAAACTACTGATCTACAAAGTTGAAGAAATGGCCATTGCAGCAGGACTACCAACACCAAAAGTGTATGTTCAAGATTCAGATAATATCAACGCGTTTGCAACAGGAAAAAAACCAGAAAACTCTGTTATATGTGCAACAACAGGTGCACTACGAAAATTAAAACCAGATGAACTTGAAGGAGTAATGGGCCATGAAATGAGCCATATACAGAACCATGATATTCTTATTGCCACAGTAACACTTGCAGTAGTAGGATCTATTGCTCTTATTTCTGAGATTTTATTTTATTCTCTCTTCTGGGGTGGTGCTGGAAGAAGCAGAGGGCGAAATGACAGTAATGCAATACTAATGATAATTGCGATTCTACTTGTTATCTTAGCTCCTATTTTTTCCAGGTTAACATATCTTGCAATATCAAGAAAACGAGAATATCTTGCTGATGCAAACGGCGCGAGACTTACAAGAAACCCTGAAGGACTTGCTAAAGCACTTGAAAAAATAAAAAACGATATTCCACGTGGGAAACCAAAAGGATCAAAGACAGTTGCACCACTTTATATCGCTAATCCTTTCAAGGGACAGAGTATAAATTCTATCTGGTCAACTCATCCACCTGTAGATGAAAGAATTAGAAGACTACGATCTATGTAACGCCTTCTTTATACTTCTTCTAAAATCTTCAACACTAACTTGTAGAATTTATCAACCGTGCTTATGTGAACTTGTTCCTCAGGCGAATGCGGATATTTAATAGTCGGCCCTATGGATATCATATCCATTCCTGGGAATTTTTCGCCAATGATTCCACATTCAAGCCCAGCATGAATTGCCTCAATAACCGGATCTTCGTTATACACGTCTTTGTAGACTTTCTTTGAGAGAGCAAGTACCTTAGAATCCAGATCTGGTTTCCAACCAGGATATGGCTCTTCCTCAGAGATTTTTGCACCAGAAAGCATTGCCACTGCACGAATTCGATCACGGAAATCCTGCAGAGCAGACTTAATAGAACTTCTTGAACTAAGGCCTATCACTACATTGTTTCCCTTTAAAGCAACAGTTGCAAGATTTGTTGATGTTTCAACAAGACCTTGAATATCATAACTCATCTTGTCGACACCATGAGGAAGGCCATGCAAAAGATTCAACAATGTATCTTGGGAGTTTTTATCAAATGCAGTATCAAGTTTCCCGATATTCTCTACATCAACAGTAAATTTAGGGTCTATCGGTTTTATCTCCCCTAAAATGTCTTTTTGTTCTGCTTTTAAACAAGAGATAAACGTATCTTTTTCTGCTTTATCCATAGAAACTTTAGCATATGCCTCTCGTGGTATAGCATTATGTTTATCTCCGCCGTTAATATCTGTTAGGTAAAAATCATGTTTTTTAGATGCTTTCCAAAGCATACGTGATAATAGTTTTACTGCATTTCCTCTCTGTTCATGAACATCTACACCTGAATGTCCTCCTCTAAGTCCTGAGACTTTGACAAGCATACTTTGCAGATTCCCATTAATCGATTGGGTTTTAAATGGGAGTTCTACTTTTGAATCTCCACCGCCAGCACATCCAACTGTTAATACACCCCAATCTTCGCTGTCGAGATTAAACAGTATTTTTCCCGTAAGCATATCTGATTTCATGGCAAATGCACCAGTGAGCCCGGTTTCTTCATCGACAGTAAAAAGCCCTTCAAGCGGCCCATGTTTGAGCGTTGTATCCTCAAGAATTGCAAGAGTTGCCGCTAAACCAATACCGTTATCTGCACCAAGAGTTGTTCCATCAGCACTGAGAATGTCACCATCTCGTTTGAGTTTTATAGGATCATTTGCAAAATCAAAATCTACATCACTGTTTTTTTCACAAACCATATCCATATGACCTTGCAAAATAACGACAGGTTTCTTTTCCATCCCAGAAGTTGCAGGCTTTAAAATCACAATATTACCCATCTCATCAGTTTTATATTTCAAATCATGCTGTTTTGCAAAGTTTTCTACATATTCTCTAATTTTTTCCTCATGTTTTGAACAACGAGGCGTTTTTCTAATTTCATCAAAATGTTTCCACAAGATTTTTGGTTCTAAATTTTCTAATATGGACATATGCTATGCCTCCCTAAATCAGATATCGGTAATACAACAATAAATAAAAAAGGTTTGCTAAATAAGAACCGGAAATCTTTTGGTTGCCAGTAGAGCCCTGTAGAAATAATTTAAATAATCCTCCTCTATTTACCAAGAAAACGGAGGCGTTTTATTTATGGATTGGGGAATGAAAAACAGACTATCAAAAATAATCAAACCAAAAGATGGACATACCGTTATGTTAGCAGTTGATCATGGCTATTTTATGGGGCCGACAACTGGTCTTGAAAAACTTGATGAAATGGTAAAACCACTGCTACCATATGCTGATGTGCTCATGCCGACGAGAGGTGGGTTGAGAAACTATATTCCACCAGAAACAGACATTCCCATCTGCCTAAGAGTATCAGGAGGCACTAGCATCATCAATGAGACAAATCTTCTTCACGAAGGAATAATTGTATCAATGGAAGACGCAATTCGTCTTAATGTTTCTGCAGTTGCTTTCTCCATTCTTGTCGGTCAGCCATTTGAAAGAGATACACTTCTTGCATTTACCCAAACAATTGATGAGGCAAATAGATATGGAATCCCGGTTCTAGCAGTTACAGCTGTTGGTCGAGGTCTTGGAAAAGATGCGAAATATCTCTCACTAGCATCTCGAATGGCAGCAGAGCTTGGAGCAAGTATAGTCAAGACGTATTACTGCAAAGATTTTGAAAAAATTGTAGAATCATGTCCTGTTCCAATCGTTATCGCCGGAGGGAAAAAAGTACCAGAAAAAGATGCACTGCAAATGGCATATGACGCTTTACAGGCAGGAGCAATCGGTGTAGATATGGGTCGAAACATCTTCCAAAGCTCAAGCCCTGTTGGAATGATGAAAGCAGTAAATGCAATAGTTCACAAAAATGCAACACCAAAAGATGCTTTTGAAATATTTAAAGAAAATGAGAAGTAATTATTTTAACAAAACTCATTTCCATAAAATTATGAGCTGCAACAAAGGAGCATGATCTATCATGAAAACAATGAAAGTTGCCATGTACTACAACAATAATGATGTAAGAATAGAAGAAATGCCAATCCCTAAAATAAATGATGATGAACTCCTTGTTAAAGTTCAAGCAAGTGGTATTTGTGGCAGCGATGTTATGGAATGGTACAGACTTAAGACAGCACCTCGTGTATTGGGACATGAAATCTCAGGGGACATAGTTGAAGTTGGTAAAAACGTAAAAAAATACAACGTTGGCGACAGAGTATTTATCTCACATCATGTTCCTTGTAACAACTGCAATTTTTGCAATAATGATCAACATACGCTCTGTAATATGTTACATTCAACAAATTTTTATCCAGGAGGTTTTGCAGAATACCTGAAGGTCCCTAAAATAAACGTTAAAGTGGGAACATTTCTGATTCCAAAAGAAATGTCTTATGAAGAAGGAGCATTTATTGAGCCACTTGCCTGTGTCGTAAGAGGATTTAGAATAGCAGAGATGAAACCAGAACAAAGCATTCTTATTCTTGGTAGCGGCATTGCAGGGCTTTTGCAAATAAAACTTGCAAAGGCTATGGGTGCAAGAAAAATCTTCGCGACTGACATTAATGAACATCGATTAAACATTGCAAAAAAATTAGGTGCAGACGTCGCAATAAACGCAAAAGAAAATGTTGCTAAACTTGTAAAAAAGAATAACGATGGAATGCTTGCTGATTTCGTAATTCTTTGTGCAGGCGTTCCCTCTGCGGTAAAGCAAGCCTTTGAATCAGTTACACCTGGTGGAACAATTCTGTTTTTTGCAATGACAAAGCCGGGTGTAGAAATTCCTTTTCATCTCTTTGATATTTGGAATAAGCAAGTCAAAATGGTTTCAACATACGCAGGGGCACCAAAAGATATTGTTGACGCAATTGAGTTCATTAGATCAAAAAAAGTAGAAGTAACAGATATGATATCCCACAGACTTCCTCTTTCAGAAGCTGCTAAAGGATTTCAACTTGTCGCAAAAGCACAAGACTCCATCAAAGTGATTCTTGAGCCATAGAAACAACTGATTTTTAAGGTGATCTTAAAAAAAGAAAGATAAAAGGAAAAACTTCCAGTTACTCGTTTTTTCCTTTCTCCTCGTCCAGTTTGTATTCACCAGGTGTTACCTCTGGTTTTTTCTCTGCCAAGTAATAAAACAAAGCGAAAAACACGATAAGAGCAAAGATGAACACTATGATGAATAATATTAACGCTGCTGCCAGAATTCCCGCTGCTATAAACCCAAAGAGCCCAAGCAATAGACCACTAAAGAAGAGATAGAAAATTCCTACTATTACACCTGCAACAATTAAAGCTGCAAGTAACGCTGCCGCTATTCCTTTAATCATCTTGTCAACCCGCCAATCACAGATCCAACTACACTCCCGGATCCTGAAGTTCCTCCACTAGACGGTAGGAATGGTCGTAACGAAGTTGCAAGATTACTAAGAGTCATCGATTGAATAAGGAGTTTACCTGGACCTTTTAGTGTCGTCAAAAACAATCCTTCTCCACCAAAAAACATGGTTTTAATGCCTTTCACTCTTTGTATATCATAAGTTACCGTATCTTCCCAACCAACGACACACCCCGTGTCAACCTTAAGAATTTGTTCAGGTTTGAGATCAAACTCAACAAAATCTCCACATGCATGTATGAAAACTGTTCCATTTCCTGATAACTTTTCAAGAATGAATCCTTCTCCACCAAAAAACGCTGCGCCAAGTTTCTTTTGAAATGCAATACTCATATCCACATTATCTTCTGCGACAAGAAATGCATCTTTTTGAACAAGGAAATCTTTGCCAGATGTTAACTCGATGGGTTTTATTGTCCCAGGGGCATTTCCTCCAAATGAGACCATTCCAGTTCCGCCTGCTGAAGTAAACTCAGTTAGAAACATTGTCTCTCCTGCAAATTTTCTACCAAGACCTTTCAAAAAGCCCCCTCTCATTTTAGCTTCCATATTGATGTTACCACTCTGATATACCATTGAACCTGCCTCAGCATAAATCTTTTCACCAGGGTCAATCTGGAGTGTTACCAACTGCAAATTATCTCCCGATATTTTATATTTCATTTATCTCACCCATATCTTTATCCATAATGGTAATAGTTTATTTATGGTAAAAGTTTTTTCATAAAAGTTGGAAAAATGAACTACCGACCCTATCAGAAAAGTTAAAAAGAGATGTGTTATTCACCGTCTCCTATGAAAAAAGCTGAAAGATGCGTTACATGTGGAAAAGGACTGCTTGAACAAGGTTCGACAACGTTTCAATGTCCAACATGCGGTGAAATCATTGGAAGATGCACTGGTTGCAGAGAACAAAGCATAACATACAAATGTCCAAAATGTGAGTTTACAGGACCATAGGAGGAAAATGTATGGGCGAGGTAATAGCACTGATACGTCTGATGCCAGATGGCGTGTTAACTGATGATGAGATACAAACTATTCTTGATGAAATAAAGGTTGTTGTAAAAGAACCAGTGAAGCTAGGAAAAGTCGAAGTGAGAGACATTGCTTTTGGATTGAAAGGCGTTGATGTGACAGTTGCGGTTCCTGATTCAGAAGGCGGACTTGATCCGATAGTTGAGATTCTTTCAAAAATTGATAAAGTCGACAACGTTGAAGTTGTTGATGTTGGTAGAATCTAAGCTGCAGTTTTTTTAACGTAGTTAGTAATATTTTCTAATGCTTCAATACCGATTTCTGTCGGGTAGTAGACAGGATACGCAGAGTTGCTTGTGTCCCCTTCGACAAGTTCTGCCATATACATTTTTTTGATATGCCATTTTACGACATGATGATTAAGTTTTAGTGCATGTGCTATTTCAAGGAGATGTTTACCTGGATGATCTTGTAGGTATTGCATGATTTCTCGTGCGTTATTGTTTTTCAGTATTGATTCTCCTATTGCTTGTTTTCTTATCTCCATACCGCCTTCAACGAGGTAATATACTTTTTTTCCGCCGATAAATCTACTTCGTACTAGATTTGTCTGTTCTAGTTTACGCAGATGCCATGCCGCATTACTTGGTTTTAGGTCAAGTTCTCTTGCGATCTCTCTCAGATGTGAACCAGGGCTTCCGTCGATGTAGTCGTAGAGATGTTTTCGTATCTCTGTATCAAGAACGTTTTCTGGTGTCACATATTTTACTCCGCCGTGGAAAAGAAGAAAACCAATGATGACAGCAACTGCAACAATGATGACAGCAAACGTAACCGTAGTTGTATTTGCACTTGGCCGGATAAATGAAGAAGCAGCTGCAGTATCCACAACAGCAAAAATAGATAACATAATTAAAATCACGATTAATTTCTTTCTAATCTGCATTTTTCATCCCATCCTGTTATTTACATCCGTACAATAAATATAAATACAAAATAGCTTAAAAAGTTTACTTTATACATCTTTATAATTTATACATCTAAATATCAATTGGATCTACCAAAGGATACCTATCGCAATTGCCTTCATCTGAATAAGGACCGGTAATGTTATATGAAATATCCCAAATGCCATCGATTTGTACTGCATCTGGATATTTTTCTATGTAATCATCCCAATAATTACCTATACTGCCGTTGTCCCATCGATTTCTTACATCATCTCTTGCATTAAGTTCTTCATTTTGTTCAAAATTATTATGATATATTATGTTGTTTCCTGCACCGCAACAACAATACAATCCTTTCTTATTTTTAAAAATTTGATTATCAAAAACAAGTGAGTCATCTGAGCCTTTTATGCGAATACCTGTATAACAATAGGAAATCGTATTGCCTGAAATAATATTATTATACGATCCATGAAGGAAGATACCATAAGAAAGAGGGATGCCAGAAGGAATATTTATCGATATTTCGTTATTTGAAATATTGTTGTTGTTTGATCTATAGGCTGAAATACCATTCTTGTTATCTGTAACGATATTTTCATAAACTTTATTGTTCTCAGTATGTTCCTCGAGATAAATTCCATTCTTTGTGTTCATAATAATGTTATGAGAAAGTATATTATGTGATGTGGTAACATAAATCCCTATAATATCTGTAGAAACATCTGGTCCTATCACGGTAAAACCTTTGAAAGTACAAGATTCTGCATCTATTTGAACAGTGACTTTTTGACTACTATTTTCATTATTAATAATTGTTGTTTCTGTATCTGTACCGATTAGATTAATTGATTTATTAATACTTAGTACTTCAAGATATGTTCCCTCACGTACAATGATTTTATCTCCCTCAGATGCAGCATCTATTGCATTCTGAATTTTTAAAAAATCAGATCCTCCATCATCATCGACATAAAGAGCACTACTCTCATCAACATTTTCTTCGATACATCCGTTTAAAGCAAGTAATAACAGTATAAGAAAAAATCCGGATGATAAAGCCTTATTATTCAAATTATTACCTCCTTATGTATTCTAGGTTATATTCTATTCAAATTTATTTTACTTATGCGCAAAATAGCCAATAAGTTTTGTTTTTTGTTTCTCAATTCTTACAAAGCCAACCCGTTCAAATTGAATGATCTCCCCATCAGGTATGTCTGCAACTGCTTTTTCTGCATATCCATACAATTCCGCAAGACTTTTTTGGTTGTAAACATCTTTATTGAAAAGTGGCCCTGGAACACTAATTTTCATCTCCACGTGATCTTTTGTTGTCCATTGGATTTTTGCAATATCAGAAAGTAGTTCTTCGCCTTCATATACCCCAGACACCTCATCTCCAATGTTCTGGATTTCCACATTATATAGACCTTTTAACCGGAAAATATCACCAGTCTTCATATTCTGCATATCTTCTTTTTGAACAAAAAAGACGGAATCTGTCTCAATACTACGTTCCCCCATATCTTTTGTTGGATGTAGTTTTAATTTAGTTTTTCTTTTCGGCGCATCCTTTACAGTTAGTTCCACTGGATCTGCGACAAAGAAGTACCGCTTTACTAACGGGTCAAGTATTTTTCTATTGAATGCTTCAACAATACTGAAATCAACAGTTGATTCAACCTTTGAAATACCTTGTGAAAACACAAATTGCTTGATTGCTTCTGGAACAATTCCTCTCTTCTTCAATCCACGCAATGTAGGAAGTCGTATGTCATCATATCCAGAAACAAGTCCTTTTTCAATGAGTGGTTTTATCTTTCTTTTTGAAACAGGCATCCCCTCAATTGCTAGCCTGGAAAATTCCATAAGATATGGTTTTCGAAGATTTAACAATTCAAGAATATGATAGTATACTGGATCACGAAGTTCATATTCTTTGGTTCTAAAAGGATGGGTTACGCCGCTGATGCTGTCCTCCACAGCTCCTGCGAAATCATAGGTCGGCCACACCCTATATTTATCTCCCTGTAACGGATGCTCTTTATCTATAACTCGAAAGAGAGTGGGATCACGCATCGCAGTATTAGCACTCTTCATATCTCCACATAAACGAAGAATAGCACCTTTCAACTCCCCGGAAGATAATAACTCCTTCCAAAGATCCAGTGTCTCACCACTGCGTCTCTTCCTGCAACTACATTCTTTAGAATGAAAACGCCCTTCCTTAATTGCTTCTGGTGTGCATGTACAGATATATGCACCTCCCTGGCGTATTAATTGCTCTGCAAGCTTATAATGAGTTTTTAGATTATCAGAAGTATGATACTCCTTATCCCATTTTATACCAAGCCATCTGAGATCTTCTTTCTGTACGTTGTAAAACTCAATTTCTGCATGTTCAGGATTGGTATCGTCAAATCTGAGTATGAATTTTCCATCATACATCTGTGCATATTCGTAATCAACAATTGCAGCTTTTGCATGTCCGATATGAAGATAACCGTTAGGTTCAGGTGGAAAACGAGTAACTACTTTCCCACGCTCTGCATGAGAAAGCTTTGGTAGTGAAAAATCTCTTTCTTTTTTCTCTTTATGCAATAGCTCAGGAGCAGTTTGTTCTAATTCCAAGACTTGTTTTTCTAGTGGGAGACAGTTTACTTCTTTAACAACTATAGTTACGACAGGAATAATTTCCTTTGGAGAAATATTTTCTTTTTTTAACGAAGCGATGACTTTACCAACAACTGCTTTTCCATTTGCTTTTCCATCAAACTGTACCGCATTTTGAAGAGCATATCTTCTTGCTATCTTTTGTATCTTTTCAGCGGACATATTAATTTTCTCTGTTTATGGAGTAATCAGCAAGATCATATAATAGCTCTTTTGCCTCTGAATCTTTAAGAATATTTAAAGCGTTTTTTGCTTTTTTAGTGTACTCTATCGCTGTCTTTTTTGCATAATCTATTGATCCCATCTCTTTAAAAACCGTAAAAACTCTTTTTACATCGTCATCTGAAGCATTACTGTTTCCAAACACTTCATCAAGTACCTGCTTGTTGTCACCTGTTGCATTCTGCAACGAATAAACTGCAATAAGTGTTTTTTTACCGTTTCTAATATCATTTCCTATATCTTTACCAAGTATTTCTTCATCACTACTCATATCAAGATAATCATCCCATATCTGAAACGATAAACCTAAATACAGCCCATACTCGGTCAATGCCGAAATCTCATCCTCGCTTCCTTCACCGATTATCGCTCCACCTCTTGCTGCAAGTCTGAAGAGTACTGCTGTTTTCCGTGTGATCATATCAGTATATTCTTCCTCAGTGATTATCTTTCTTTGTTCAAACTCTACATCAAGTTGCTGTCCTTCGCAGATGTTTAAAATACATTGGATGAGTAAACGATCAAGTTGTTTGAAAACAAAGCAGTCAACAGATAAATCATGCATTGCTTCAAATGATCGAGCGAAAAGAAGATCCCCTGCAAGTATCGCAGCTGGTGCACCAAATTTGATGTGTACTGTGAGTACATTTCTTCTCAGATTTGATCTATCCATAATGTCATCATGGACAAGCGTGAAATTATGCATTAATTCAAGTGCTGCTCCAAAGGGCAATGTCTTTTCAGCATCACCAGAAACAATTTCGCATGAAAGCATGACAAGAAACGGCCGTAGTCGTTTTCCACCACCCATTGGAAGATGTCGTGCTGCATCGTATAATGAGACAGGTTTACCGTCCTGCAGATATTTCAGCCAATATTTGCTAAAGATATCTTCTCTTTTTTTTAATTCATTTTGCAGATTCATTCTTCACTCCCACATCTTTAGATTTTCAGAGAACTTTACTTCCGCATTTGCGAGTTGTTCAATGTTTTCTGCTCCAACTAAAAACATGGCTGTTCGAAGTTCTTTGATGATCATATCAAGCTCTAAAATTGTTGATTGGCTATCTTTTGTTGCTGGTTTTAATAATGAAAGGGCGATTCCTGCAGCATCTGCCCCGAGCACAAGTGCTTTTGCTGCGTCAAGTCCGTTTCGGATACCACCTGTAGCAATAATAGGCATATCCCAATCGGTAGCCTTTCCAACTTTAAGAATAGATGCAGGTGTTGGTATCCCCCAATCCCAAAAGATTTGACCTTCACGCATGTTATATTTATCATCTTTTATTTTAGCACGATAATATTCCACAGCAGAAAACGAGGTGCCTCCAAGGCCTCCTACATCAACTCCTGCAATACTTGTTTTTTTGAGTAATTCAGCGACTTTAAATGAAATACCTGCCCCGCTTTCTTTGATAAGAATAGGTCTGCCAAATTCTTCTGAAAGCATATGTATTGCTTCTAAACAGCCTTTTGCATGAACTTCCCCTTCAGGCTGAACAGCTTCCTGTAAAAAGTTGAGGCAGACCGCAAGAACATCTGCATCGATCATCTCAACTATTTTTTCCACATTTTCAAGTATTTCTTTTTTATCCCATAAAACAATCTGAGAAGCACCGATATTTGCAATCTTTAACGGAATGTCATACTCGTTTATGACGCTATATGTTTCTTTTAAATCATTGTTTTCAAGAGCAGATCGTTGAGAGCCGACACCCATAGCAAGTTTAAATTTCTCTGCAGCTGCTGCAAGATTTTTATTTATTTTTTTGCTCTCATCGTATCCTCCAGTAATAGCAGAGATGACAATTGGTGCTCCTAATATTTTTCCAAAGAGTTCGGTTGACAGATCAATATCGTCTTCATTGATTTCAGGGAGCGCATTATGAAGGAGGTGGACAGAATCCCAGTAGTTATAATGTGCCGACACGTCTTCATCAAGACATATCTGTACATGTTCACGTTTTCGTTCTTCAGTTTGATTCATCTTTTTTCACCATGGACAAACGTGTTTTTTGTTTTTCTTCCAACCAGTGTATCATATAATCTATTATTTATATTGCCATTCAGCAGAATAGTATCTATACCTAATCGAGAAATGTTTTTTATTGTTTCTATTTTTCCCTGCATTCCTTTTGTAACATCAGCATGGTCATCTGCACTTGTTGTCAGATCCTCCAGTTCATATATTGTTGCCTTCTCTATGAATTCTGCGTTTTTATCTGTTTTTGGATTTGACGTATAAATACCATCTTCATCTAATACAAACAGTACTTTTTCTGGGTTGAAATATTCTGCAAGCAGTTGCATGAGAAGATCACCTGAACAGATAGAAAAACCAAGGGTTTTATCAAGTACTACATCTCCAAAAGTTACTGGTGTGAATCCTTTGTTTAGGTATTCTTTGAATATGTTGTAATCCATTTTTGATGGTTTATGATCATCAAGTTGTAGTATGGCATGTGGGGGAATTGATACAGCTGCGATATCTTGGTTATGCAGTGATGCGAGAACAAGTGAATTGAGCTGTTGAACCATTGCATGTGTATCTGAGAATCCTTGGAGTTGAGTATCGTCTTTATATCCTTGATTTAAAGAATGCTGTTTTGCAAGAATATGCCCAAAGGATCCTGCACCGTGAACGAGTATTATTTCTTTGTCTGCTTTTTTAATTTCTGAAGAAAGCCTATCCATTATCTCTTCTTTAAATGCATATTTTTTTGCTTTGTCTGTAATGATACTTCCACCGAGTTTTATAAGAAACATTCGCTTCCTGCATGAAATTAGTTATAAAAAAGGATTTTGATGAGTAAAATGAAAAATCGTATTTCTTAATTCTCTATTCGTTTTCTTTGAATAACGAGGTAGCCTACTGATACAATAAGTATTAGTACGGCAATCGCCAGAATGATTCCTCCGATTGATGATTCAGGCTGCTTCTCATGTGGATGTTCTACTGATCCAAAAGGCATATGACCATTTATTGAAGTATCTGTATCAAATCTTAATGTCTGAGGATGATCCCAGGTGTTAGCATCGCTGTATCCATCGTTTGGAACATACATTCGTAGATCTGGATCCCCGAAGTATACAACGTTTTCTGCGGAATCCCACCACCATTGAGGAGGCCCGCCGTTGTCGCCGAGGTAGAGTATTCCAACATGACTCATTCCTTTAACATATGCCTCACCAACAGTATCTCCAAGGATGATATCTCTAGGGATAGACTGACGCCAAATCGCTCCATACCACGAGGTTGGCCAGGGATCCTGCACTTGAAATACTGAGCCATGACGGATCATCATGAGATGTAAATAGGTATTTGATGTCTGACAGATACTTGTGATAAAACCTGCTGAATGAAGATTATCCATCAAGCCTTCCATATCTAACGAGTTCTTTTTTGATAAAGGATATTTTGAAAATGATAATGTTCCAGTGAGCCCATCATATAAATTCTCAGTGTTTAATCTGAAAGGTATTATTTTTATCATATCTAAAACGGTGTTGATTTTTTCTCGAACTGGTTTTCTTGCAAGAACCCAGTCGTAACCAGTTGCAGGGAAGAACAAACCGTTGATATTTGTATACGGCCAGATTCCTTTAAAATCCATAGACATAGTATCTGGTTCTTCAGTTGAACCAAGCAGCCAATCATATCCTCTCCAAGGATTTTCTTCTTTTATGGCACCAGCAAACCGCTTTGCAGGCCTATGACTTTCAAAACCTTCTTCAGGATCCCAGAAGAGTGTCGAACCGCCATCTGTATGCATACCATGTGATGCATGTATCCATAAGATTACTCCTTGGTTCAAATTATGCATAACAGTCTCAAGTTTTGTGGAAAAAACAGTATCAAATCCGCC
>JAUWCF010000070.1 GCA_030609445.1 Thermoplasmatota archaeon
GAAATTATAAATCTTTTTATATATCTCAGAGGAGTATGGTTAATAGGAACAGCAATAATTTGGGTTTTATGTTGGCAATTTTTCTATGATATTATTGGTTGGGATTGGCCGTATAGCTCTAATGAGACAGTGAATGCGAGTCACGAATGAGATTTTGAAGGTGACTATACAATAACGGTTATAGCTAAAGATACATCTCATGCTAGGAATGACTGGGCATATCTTGAAGTTACAATGCCAGTAAATCAACAACCAACATATCCATTGTTTCATTGGTTTTTAGAGCGCTTTCCCAATGCTTTTCCAACAATTAGAACAATACTAGATTTGTGAACAGTATATAATTGAGAAAAGAAATTGTTATATTTGTAAAAGGATGATTAATAAACTTGATATAACACAAGATACATATCCATCAGCAAAGAAAGATATAATGAAATGTTCCAATAGGAAGAAAAGATAATCCTTAACAATTTAATGAACATTCTATATATGCTTCGCAAAATTGCAGAAGGTATAAGCCTATGATGCCTGGAAATATAAACCCAAGACAAATGAATCAAATGATGCGTAGACTTGGGATAAGCGTAAAAAATATTGATAATGTTGAAAAGATAATAATTCAAACAGACTCTAAAGAATATATTTTTAAAGATGCCGAAGTAACAGTTATGGATGCTAAGGGCCAGAAGACATATCAAATTACAGGAAATCCTATAATCAGAGACAGAGCTGACGACACGTTAAAAGAAGACATCAAACTTGTGATGGATCAGACAGGCAAATCAGAAGAAGAAGCAAAAAAAGCTCTAGAAGATTCGAATGGCGATATCGCTGAAGCAATTCTAAAACTCTCCCAGTAAGATATGAATTGATAGCATGAGTTGCAACAATGCAATTAGTATTTCAAAAGATGAAGTATTAATAAAAATACATGTAATTCCTAGTTCTTCTCAATCTCTTTTTCCTGCAGGATATAACAGTTGGCGTCAATGTATTGAAGTAAAAGTAAAAGCTGCGGCCAAGGAAAACAAAGCAAATAGTGAAGTTATTGAAAAAATTTCAAAGTATTTCAATATTTTACCAAAAAATGTCTATATCGTGTCTGGGCAGGAGGGGCGAGAAAAAATCGTTTCCATTAAAAATATACAAAAAAGAGATGTTTGCAGAAAAATTGAGGAATCATTAAATGGATTATGAAAAATCTCTGGAAGATTTAGAAGAAGCACTCTTTGGTCTTAGAGAAGAAAATAAAACAGTACCAATCATTGTTGAAGGAGATAAAGATATTGAGGCGTTACGAAAACTGGACATAACCGGTGAAATAATTCGTTTCAATGTAGGGTTGTCCATTCCAGATTTTTGCGATATGATTTCTCAGAAATACAAAAATATTATTCTTCTGACGGATTGGGATAGAAAAGGGGGATATCTCTGTTCAACAATTAAGAAGAATCTAGAAAGTCGTGTAGGATGCAATACAAGATATCGGGAGATTTTTGCAAAAAGATCAATGATTCGTACACTTGAAGGACTGCCGTCTTGGCTTGAAACACTACGAAAAAAAATCAGATAAGATCGGAAAATATACTTCCAACTCTCCCAGACGAAAGTATATAACGTGACATCCTCCCACGAATAAATTTATGGGCTTCCTCGTTCAACCACCACAGCCATTCCAAGGAGTTATCCTGTGAAAGGGTCTTACATGATGTCCTGAGGCGTAAATTCGGGTCTGCCCGACCCTATGGTAAAGAGGTATGTAATTGAAAGAGTTAAAGATTGCGATTCATCCCACATCTAAAGATAGTGGGTATTCTCACAAAAAGAGGTTATAAAAATTATGACGGGGGAAATAGTGAAAGATATTCTAAAGATGGGGCAAAAAAAGCTTTTACCCGCAGAAAAAAAGACATCTACTAGTATGTGTGCTTTATGTAGGGGTACCAAGTTTTTATGTGGGAAATCAAGGTGTCCAGTTGTTGTAAGATATCATTCAAAAGTTAAGACAAAACCTTTAGTGGGTTCATTACAACTTGGAGGTTCTTCACCTCCTAGTGTTTTTATCGGAAGAATTGGTTATCCTAAGGTTTCAATTGGCCCTATGATTCCTCCAGTTATGGGAGATACTTCTATAATTGATACGCCTGAAATGTGGCTAAATAAAAGTATTGACGATATTGTTGATTTTCGTTCTCAACTTGTACGTGGTAAATTTACTGTTGATATTTCAGATGTCGAAAATCCAAATAAGGTTGTTGAGTTTACTCGGGAGCTTGCCCTGTCTAAAAACTCTGTTTTTGCAGATGCGTTATTTGAAAAAAAACCATATGGAAGGGTTGCTTTTTACGATGAGATACAACCTCATGGTCCTTCTGCCCCTTTAAAAAAGCTTGATATTACTAACCCAAAATATGAACAGCATATCGAAAAAGCATACTATGACACTGATCTTAAATCAAAAGATGCTATATTAAATATTTACAAGGACGGTGTCAGGATTTCTAAGATTCAACGTGCATTTAGTGTTGGAGCTTTTGGCGTGAATAAATATAGGCGTTTTGTTCCTACGCGTTGGAGTATTACCGCTGTTGATTCAACTATTGGAAAGGAACTTATGAAAAACACAAAAACATATCCATACATCAATGAGTTTAGGATATATTTTTTGAATCAGTTTGACAACCGTTGGATAATACTTATGACTCCTTCGGAATGGCAGTATGAACTTATTGAAGCTTGGTATCCAAATACAACATGGAACCCTTACGGTCGAGATATTTCAATTTTTAATAGTTATGAATTCTATGAAGGTAGAACGACATATGCTGAGATTGGAGGATGTTACTATGCAGCTAGACTTGCCGTCAATGAACTTTTGAATAAAGAAAGACGACAGGCAGGTGTAGTGATTATGAGAGAGGCGCATCCAGGATATATTATGCCTATTGGAGTATGGAACGTTCGTGAGAGTGTAAGAAGTGCATTAAAAGGAGAGTATCAAAAGTATGACACATTATCTGAAGCCCTCATGCATGTTTCTGAGATTATGGACATACCGCTTCAACGTTGGATTAGAAATAGTGCTGTTCTTAAAAATCAGCTGTATCAAAAAAGACTAGAAGATTTTCTGTGATGGATATGAAGATTAGAGAAGTTATGTGTAAAACAGCATTGTCACCGTCCAGACTTCCAGGTCTTACCTATTCACTTAATCCCTACAGAGGATGTCAACATAATTGTGCGTATTGTTATGTTCCAAATGTTTTAAGAATCAGTCGAGAACTGTGGGGAAACTTTGTTGATGTCAAAACAAATATTCCTCTTGTTCTTTCAAAGGAACTGAAAAAGAAAAAACCTGGTGTTGTTGGTATATCGACAGTGACAGATCCCTATCAGCCTGTTGAAAAAAAGTATCAACTAACCCGGTATTGTTTAGAACAGCTTTTAAAACATGATTTTCCAGTGAGCGTTCAGACGAAATCATCACTTGTTGTACGGGATCTTGATGTATTATCCAAGTTTTCTGATGCTGAGGTGATATTTAGTATTGCCACAGTTAATGATACTGAACAACACGTACATGAACCATACTCATCTTCAATTGACAAAAGACTTTATTCCTTACAGGAATGTTCGAAAGCTGGGATAAAAACCAGTGTTTTTTTCGGCCCGATTTATCCTACAATTTCAATTGACGACATACCTAGTATAATTGATACGTTTATTGAATCTGGCGTATCAAAAATCTGGATTGATTCATTGAATCTAAAGTCAGGTATCTGGGAAAATGTTAAACAAAACATTTTGGATAATGAAGAAATGTATACGGTTTTTTCAAAAAATGTGTTTGAAGATAAAGAGTATTACAAGAATATTAGGAAGGAAATCTTCAAAACTGGTGAAGAAAGAAGCATAAAAATTGTTGATGCTTTTTGAAAAACAGAAGATTATTTAAGATACAAATTATTTTAACATATAGGTAGAAAACTAAAAGATTAGACAAATGGGAAGATATGATGAATATTATCGAAGAGCTACTTCAAAAATACAAAAAACTTCATTTTTCATTGATAGATCCAGATAAACAAACCCCTGAAGAGGCAGGAAAGAGAGCAGAACTATGTGCAAAATATGGAACAAACGCAATTATGATAGGGGGTACAACAGTAAAAGATAGGAAAATCGTATATGACACAATTAAATCAATTAAAGAGCATGTTAAAGTACCTACAATTTTATTTCCAAACTCTGCTGATGCTGTCTCAGAAAACGCAGATTATATATTTTTTATGAAATTGTTAAATTCCAAAGAGGATAAATATCAGATAAGTGAGCAAGTCAGAGGAGCACCTCTTGTAAAAAAATGGAAAATAACACCTATACCAATGGGATATATCGTGATAAGTACTAGTAAAAAACCCACCACAATTGAAAAAAACGTAAAATTACACAGGATACAAATAGATGATATCAAAAAAGCAGTTGAGTATTCAATATACGCTGAGATGACAGGGATGAACTGCATCTATCTTGAAGCGGGTTCTGATGCAGAACAACCTATTCCAAATGAAATGTTAAAAGCGATAAGAAGTGAGATTAAAATACCGATTATCGTAGGTGGTGGGATAAAAAATGCACGTACGGCAAAAGAAAAAGTAGATGCTGGTGCAGATATCATCGTCAATGGAACCGCAACGGAAGAAAACATTAGAGTTATTGAAGATATAATACGAACAATTCAGTCATAAAAATCCGTATGTGTTTTCCTTTGTTTTGATCAGTAGTGAAATCAACAAAATATACACCGGTTATTTCTGCATTTAGCATTTTATTTGGTGCATTATGAAACAGAGAAAAAAGTTAGTTATCAGCCCTCATTTTGAAGCTACTGGCGCCGCCAGTATATTTTAAGTATAAGAACTCCATTACCAAAAAAAATCTATTAGTATAACAATTAGTAATATAATAGAAAAAGATTAAGTGATATAATATGGCAAAGGCACGAGCACGATCAGCCGCAAGGAAGGTCAAAGACAAATGGAAAGCAAAAAACTGGTATCAAATACAAGCACCATCATTATTTGATAATGTCCCAATCTCCGAGACTTTATCAGATAAACCAGATAGGCTCATTGGGAGAGTAATTCAGATATCCATGCAGGATTTAACAAATGATTTTAGAAAATCTCACATTAAATTATTCTTCAAAATTAATAAAGTTGAGGAGAGTACCGCATCCACATATTTTAAGGGACATACGCTCACTTCTGATTATTTACGGAGAATGATACGCAGAAGGAAATCACGTGTTGACGGTGTTTATGACGTTGAAACAAAAGATGGCGCATATCTTAGAGTGAAACCATTTGCTATAACAGAAAAACGTATCCAGAACTCGCAAAAAAAACTCATTCGAAGTGTCATGAAAGAAACCATCGTAAACAATGGTAAGGCAAAAACATTAAATGAGCTTCTTAAAGAAATATTAGAAGGACGAACGGGAAGTGAAATCTATAAAAACTGTAAAAAGTTTTATCCTGTAAAAAGAGTTGAAATCCATAAGACAGAAATAAGTCGGTTGCCGACAATAATCATTGAAGATGAAAAACCTAAAAAGAAGGAAGAAACCAAAGAAACTGAAGTTCCTGAGAAAAAAACAGTGAAGAAACCGAAAACAAAGAAAGAAACAGATACAGAAGGAAAAGAACCTGAAACAAAAAAAGAAGAAATCAAAGAAAAACCTGAAACAAAAGAAGACGTTAAAAAAGAAAAAGAAGTAAAAAAAAAGGACGAAAAAAAGACTAAAAAACCGGCGACAAAGAAAAAAACTACATCTAAGAAAAAGACAAAAACAACAACAAAAAAGAAAACTGCTGCAAAAAAAACCAAAAAAGAAACAAAGTAATGATTTGAAACGCTTCTTTTCATAATTAGAGAAAATATTTTTATATAATCTCATATATATTAGATGCTGTCATATGATACAAGGCAGCAAGATATTT
>JAUWCF010000190.1 GCA_030609445.1 Thermoplasmatota archaeon
CCTTTTGTCGAAGATAAAAAGATCATAGGTGAGCTTACCTTGCATCAACTAATCAGAAAATATTATGATGCTACTCAGTATCATCCAATAACTGAAGACGAAGAAGGTTGATTATTACGGCAGTTGAACTAGAATTATTTAATGTTGTTTTATTGATTGCATTAGCTCTCATATTTGCAAGAGTTTTAGGATATCTATTTGATAAACTAAAGCAACCAGCAGTAATTGGCGAAATAGTTGCAGGTATCATTTTAGGAGGGATAGGACTCATAGTTTTTACAGGACAAAACTTTTCAATTTTTAATTTTTCTTTCTCACTTCCATCATTAAATTATCATTCAGCAGAGTTTACCCTTCTTGCAGAACTAGGGATATTATTTTTACTTTTCATATCTGGACTGGAAACAAGTCTTTCTAAGCTTAAAAAGATGGGAAAAGCATCTTCGCTTGTTGCAGCTGGTGGAATAATATTGCCTTTGCTGTTAGGTATCGCTGCCGGAGTTTTCTTTGGCTTTGAACTGCAAGAAAGCATCATTATTGGATTAATACTCATTGCAACATCAGTAGGGGTTACGGTGCGAACACTCATGGATATCCATGCATTAGATACCGACGTTGGAGCAACGATTCTTGGAGGCGCAGTCATTGACGATGTGCTTGGTATTGTTTTACTAGCGTTTTTTTTAGGAACCGACCCACCTCTCTATATAGGAATTAAAATAGCAGCCTTCTTCCTCATATTTTTATATCTTGGGTTATTAATAATTGATAAAATACTTGATATTGGAGAAAAAATACGGCTCCCCAAAGCCTTCCTCAGTATCTCACTTGCTATTTTTCTTCTCTATACCTTTTTTGCAGATTCATTTGGTGTTGCAGGAATAATTGGTGCATTTGTCGCAGGGCTTATCATTGGACATACATTAAAATATAGAAAAATAATCGATGATGTACAAACAATTGGATATGGCTTTTTTATCCCACTGTTTTTTGTATGGGTCGGAGCCAGCCTATGGATAAATGATTCTAGCCTAACTCTCTCATCATTTGTCACAATAGGCCTGTTGACGGCAGTCATTATCATTGTTGCTGTCGTTGGAAAAATTGTAGGTTGCGGGATTGGAGCAAAACTTGCAGGGATGAAAAACAGAGAGTCATTGCAGGTAGGAATAGGGATGATTCCAAGAATGGAACTTGCACTCATTATCGTAAGTTCTGCTATTTCTCATAAAATACTGACCGGGCAAATCGCTCATCAAATACTAGCTGCAACAATTATACTAACTATCGTTACAACACTTATTACACCAATTTTAATTAAACTTGTATTTAAATAATAGGGACCATTGAGATGCCTATGAAATTATTATTTGAGCTTTCTAAAGAACATACAAGCCTTCCAAAGGATGAAATTATCTCTTGTTTAAATGCTGAAGAGATTGTATATAGCATTGTTGATGCAAATGAAAATGTACTACTTATTGAATCAAAAGTAAACCGTGATGCGATACAAAAACTTGCTCAACGATTATCGTTTACATTTTATATTGATGAACTTCTGTTTTCTTGCTCGAATTCTCATAATGAAATTAAAATATATGCTTCAAAGCATTTGATAACTGGAGATGGTACTATTGCGATTAGGTGTAAAAACAGATCAGAAAATGCTGATTCACAACAGATAGTAGAAACATTAGGAGAAATATATACAAAAGACAGAACTGTTGATTTAGAAAACCCTGATATTGAGATGCGTGTGGTAATCACTGATACAAACGTGTATGTCGGCTTAAAAATCTCATATGTCGATAGGACATTATTTGAAAAACGTAAGGTACAATATCGACCGTTTTTTTCACCTATTTCTCTTCATCCAAAACTTGCACGGGCGCTGGTTAATCTCTCGTCAATAAAAAAAGGTGAAACAATGCTTGATCCTTTTTGTGGTACTGGAGGTATTGTACTCGAGGCAGGGCTTGTTGGAGCAAACGTGATCGGTAGTGATATCGAGGAGAAAATGATAAAAGGCTGCAAAAAAACCCTTGAATTCTATGAGATAAAAGAACATAGGTTGTTTTGTTCCGACATCGGCGATATTCATAAATTTATCAACAATTATGTTGATGCTGTTGTTACAGATCTTCCATATGGAAAATCAACAACGACAAAAGGCGAAGATATTCAGACGCTTTACCATCGTGCCTTTCAAAGTATCTCTAAAGT
>JAUWCF010000011.1 GCA_030609445.1 Thermoplasmatota archaeon
GGCTGCCATTTGTAACAGCGACAACCACCTCACGTCCCATGATTTGTCTCTTCAAATGGGCATCGCCGTTATCTTCACCGGTGCGATTATGGCGATACCGGCTGATCGGTTCATGCGGGGCTAACTCTTCCAGCCAGTCTTCATAATCCTGATGCAGTCCGCTTTCAGCCAAAATACAAAGACGTGTTTTTACATAAAATACGCGTTTAAAACGTATTGTTGAACCATTCTGTTTGTGTTAAAAAACGATGCATTAATTGCAATGCAACTTCTCATAGTCCTTATCCAGTTATCACGGTCGGTATAGAATTTAGGTATGACCCAACTTTCAAGCTTACCGTAGAGATCGTTTCTATCGATATCATCATCAGATTCTTCTTCTTCTGTTTTTTCCGGACCTATCCCCCATCCAGTGATGTTCTCGATACATCCCTCAAGCCACCAACCATCAAGAGTACTGAACTGTGGAACTCCATTATGAGCTGCTTTCATCCCAGAAGTTCCTGATGCCTCCATCGGCCTCCTTGGCGTATTCAGCCAAATATCGACACCTGCAGTCATCATTTTCCCAATGGTCATGTCGTAATTGTGGATATATGCAATTTTTACTTTCCCATGAATTGTTTTCATCGTATGAAAAATTCTTTTAATTGTTTCCTTACCACGGCCATCTTTAGGATGTGCTTTTCCTGCATAAATGATCTGTATGTCCCCAACTCTTTCAGCAAGCTGCATAAGCCGCTCTGGATCAGAAATCAACAGATCAGGTCTTTTATATTGAGTTTGTCTTCTTGCAAACCCTATCGTGAAATGATCATAGTTCATGCCGACATTGTATCTGTTGTTGACAAAATCGATCAGTTTCTTTTTCGCCTCCATATGGGCGTCCCATACTTCGTTTTTATCTATGCTGAACGCAGCTCTAAGAATATATGGATCAGAGCGCCATCCAGGCATATGTTTATCAAATAACCGCTGAAAAGGTTCAGAGACCCAAGTTGGCGTATGAACACCATTTGTAATGGAATCGATGGAATACCCTGGGAACATAAGACGGGAAACCTCACCATGTTTTTTTGCAACACCATTAATATAATGGCTGAAAAAAAGCGCAAGCCGAGTCATATTTAATCTGTTTTCAAAAGTAACCTCGTTTAGAATAGACTCTGGCAGTATCTCTCCAATCATAGGTCTTGCAAGCGAGAGATCAAACTGATCATGACCCGCAGCAACAGGAGTATGTGTTGTAAAGACACATTGTTCTCTGACTTTTTCAATATTTCTAAGTTTATCGAGAAGTTCAAGAGCACCAAGAGCAGCATGCCCCTCGTTCATATGATACTTATCTATTGTTTTATAGCCAAGTGTATGTAACGCTCGAATGCCTCCAATGCCGAGAACGATTTCTTGTGCGAGACGATACTTGTTATCACCACCGTAGAGATGTTTTGTAATCTCTCTGTCAGGTTCACTATTTTTATCAACATTTGTGTCAAGGAAAAAAATTGGGACGATATAGCCACTAATGCCTTTAACAAGATAATTCCAGATACGAATATGTACTATTCTATCTTCTATTGTCACACTTGTTTTACTTGGAAGAAGCGTGAGAAAATCATTGATATTAAAATTAATGGGCAACTCAATTTGATTGCCTTCTTTATCTATTTTTTGATAAAAATATCCATGTTCAGAAAGTAGTGTAACTCCTACGATTGGAACGTTGAGGTCTGCACATGATTTTAACGTATCTCCAGCTAATATGCCAAGACCGCCACTATATGTAGGTATGTGTTCGTCGATACCGATCTCCATAGAAAAATAGGCAATTTTTGGTTTTCCATTCTTACTACCAGTACTGCCTTTTTTTTCTTTTGCCGTTACCGTAGTTTCTTCCATTGCTCTCCTTCCACTGATTAGGGTATAATACGATTTTGTTTTAAATGTTATCATACAAAAAAACACTTGGAGGGATGTACCAAATACTTGTTCTAAGAATACATATTGCCGTCGTATTTCCCCGGCTCTTGAATTTTCTTTCCCGAATGATGTTTTATAAATTTTTTCTGCCTCTTTTTACCTACAAACCTAAAATCTCTTCTTATCAGTCTGATGTATGTTTTATCTGGCAGAGGCTCTAATTGTACGATGCCTTTGACTTGAAGTTTTTGCAACACTCGTATAATCATGTTTCTTGAAATATGAAGTTTTTTCTCAAGATCAATGATTGTTATTGGATATGTTTTCTGTAAAAGTTTTATGATCTGTTCTTCAAGGGTTCCGTTGACGATTTCAATCATGATTCAACCAAAAACATAGTTCTATACACATTCGTATGCTCTTATCCCCGTCTTATCGTTTTTAAACATTTTTTTCACGTCGTTTTGCATTTCAGAAGGATATCCATCTGGAAAATCGATGCAGCCTTTACAAATTTTAGATCCTATAGCTTTCTTCAACCCTTCTATACTTATGTAACCAAGGGAGTCAGCATCGATCTCTTTTACAATGGCATCCCATGGTTTTATATTTCCATCATTGTCTCGGGCGATAAACTCCTTTTTACTTCTCATATCAATTCCAAGATAACATGGAGCAATAAGGGGCGGGCAGCCAATTCTTACATGAACTTCTTTTGCACCAGCGTTTCTTAAACCTCGAACAAGTTTTCTGATGTTTGTCCCACGGACAATTGAATCATCAAGGAGCACAACCCGTTTTCCTTCGAGAACAGAACGAATAAAAGATAAACCCTCTGCAACAATTTTATCTCTACTTTCCTGCGTCTGTTGGATAAAAGAACGTTCATCTTTATCCTTCATTATTCCATCATCAATAGGAATGTTGGATTCTTGTGTATACCCAATTGCATATCGTCTTCCGGATTCTGGAACAGGGATGACAATATCTGCTTCAACAGGATGTTCTCTTGCAAGTATTCTTCCAATCTCATCACGAACCTTATGGACTGATCTTCCATTAATCCGTGAGTCAGGTTTTGCAAAATAGACGTATTCAAACATACAAGGAAGTTCTTGTTTTTTGATTATCTGTTTTTCGTAGATATCCCCATCTTTATCAATGACAACAACTGCACCTCCTGGAATATCTCTCACATATTCAAAATTTATTTTCTTAAAGACCCGCGTCTCAGAGGTGAGGCAATACATACCGTCAGATTTTCCTAAAACCAATGGCCGAATTTTATGAGGATCAGTTATTGCAAAAAGATATGGGTTGTCTCCAGAATCAGCAAGATATAAAGCAGCAAAACTGCCTTTAAGTTGATGCATAATGTCCTCACATGCTTTAAAGATGATATCAACTGTTAGTTCTTGTTTGTAGAGTTTATCTGCCATAAGTAGTAATGGCCATTGAACATCACAATCTGTCCGTGGTTTTCTCTTTGTTTTTTTGTTCAATTCAAGACAATTGTATATGTTGCCGTTGTGGACCACTGCAAGAAATGGGTTTACCAGGTACTCTGGCTGTGCGTTTTTCTTCAAAGATTCAGTATCATCCATCCCTGCAGTCGAATATCGGGTATGGCCAATTCCAACATTTCCGGGGGTATCGATCTTTTTTTCCTCATTAAATACATCTCTGACAAGTCCTGCATCTTTTGTTACATGGATGTTTCCATCATATGTTAATTTTCCAGCTGATGACTGACCACGATGCTGTATTGCAAATAGGCTATGATAGATCAGACGAGAAACTGGTTTTTCCCCAATAATACCAATAATGCCGCACATTGTACGTTTGGGAATGAAAAGATATTATTTAATGGTTTTTTAAAAAATCAACTATTGAGATAAAAAAAAGAGAGGAGAGTGGGAATATTAGATAAACTTACGAACACTTATCGCGTCGGTTTTGAAGTTTCCAGCGTTATCGTGGGCTACGACAAGTACGGCATACCTACTTCTTATCAGAGAGCCTCCTTTCCATGTCCAACTGTAGGGTTCATCGTAGTCTGTTCCATCTGCATATGCACTAGCGTCAATATAGAATTCAACTTTTTCAATCCCGGAATTAGCGAATGCTTCAACTTCTATTGTGACCGCTCCAAATATAATCGTTCTTTGTTGTAATAAAAACGGAAATAATCTAAGATTTCGTAGATAGAGTCCATTCTGCGGTGATGTGATTTCTACATATAGTTCACTACGGGGTTCCATGAGAGGATATCTATCTTTGTTGATCCCATCCTCGATTTCATATGGAGTATCTCCGATTCCATCTCCATTTGCATCTTCGCCTGTATAGTCATCCCAGTAATTGCCGCCGGATGGATAACCATCATCCCATATATTGTTGGAGTCATCATATGCATTGAGCAAGTTTCTGATGAAATTATTATGATAAATATAATTATATGAAGAGCCCTCCACTGCTATGCCTGCGTAATTGTTGTTTTCAATAGTGTTTTCAAAAATAATGTTTCCATCATTTATTGGACAGTTTGATTTTATATAGATACCATTCCAATTATTGTTTCTTATCATGTTGTGTGAGATCTCGTTATCATCTGATGAATGTTTGAGGTAGATTCCATGATAATTATCTTCGATAATATTTTTAGTTATTGTGTTTTCATCAGAAGTAACTTTTATTCCTGCATCGTTGTATTCATCTCCGCTGTTTCTAATTGTAAATCCTGTCAGATGGACTGAATAGTCATCTCTAAAATCATCGTTGATTCTTACAACAATTCCAAATTCGCGTCCATCAATGATTGTATTTTTATTATATTCGCCGATTAAGTTTATAGGTTTCTCAATTAAAATATGTTCATGATAGACGTCTGATTTTACAAAAATTGTATGCCCTGGTTCAGTGTCAATGTCATCAATTGCATATTGTATTGTGAGAAAGATTTCTTCTGTATCAAGATTTTTTATTGATCCATACCAATGCATCAGTGGATACCAATCATATGTTTCATTTTCTAATATAGTATATGTTGTATCTCCTATGCCGTCTTCGTTTTCATCAACACCGGGGTAGTCATCCCAGAAGTTACCAGCACATCCATTGTCCCAGCTATTATTCTCTTCGTCATACGCATTTTGAATATTGTCAATAAAGTTGTTGAGATAGATATGATTATTTGGTTCAATCACACGTATACCGTAATTGTTATGTATGATATTATTTACAGTTATGGTGTTATTTTGTGAGTTAATAGAAATGCCTGCATGATTGCTGCCAGTTCCACTGTTTTCTATAGTAAAACCACTAAGATTTACACTGTTTGCAGTTATTGAAACAACTGAACAAGCACCGCCGCATTCGATAATTGTTATTTCTTTATCCTCACCAGTTAACAAGATAGATTTGAATATAACAATATTTTCATGATATGTTCCATTAAAAACATAGACTTCATAACTATCCTCTGCAGCATCTATCCCATCCTGTATGTACTGATATGGGTGCTCTGGTGTTCCATCCCATGGACCACCTGTATTGTCATCATCGACATATATTGTAGTAGAAAGACTTGCTCCTTGTGATTGTTTATGAGTTATTGATTGTACATTTCCTTTAAAAATAGTAGCCGATGCTGGCATGATCACTACAAATGCAATCATAAATACGATTGCTGACTTTAATATCTTATTTAACTTATTGTTATATCTCATTTTATTTTTCCTCCTTATAAGACTTTATCTTAAATGGTATGGTTTTTTCCCATATTGATATATTAAGTTTTATATTTAAATATATCTAAAATATTGTTCATTTTTAATTGGCTATAAATCAGACAGTCAAAAACTTACCATTTTTATAAATCAACTCGTTATCTGCATAGACTTCGCCAAACTTACGTAAATCACACATCATGTCCCAATGCAGACTTGACTCATTTTTACTCCCCGTCTCAGGATATCCACTCCCAACAGCTAAATGTATAGTGCCACCAATCTTTTCATCAAATAACGTATTTTTCGTATATTTTTTAACACCATAATTCAAGCCAAAAGCAAACTCTCCAATCCTACGAGCCCCCTTATCCATATCAAGCATAGACTCAAGGAATTTTTTACCTTTAGAAGCCTCTGCTTTCACAACCTTACCCTTCTTAAACCAAAGCTTAATATCATCTACCTCACGGCCACCATGAGATACTGGAAAAGAATAACTAATGTAGCCTTCTGCCGAATTTTCAATAGGCCCTGTGAATACTTCACCATCAGGAAAATTTTCCCTACCGTAACAATTAATCCATTTCCTGCCATCAACAGAAACAGTCAAGTCGGTATCCTTTGCTATCACATGCAATTGTTTCTTGGAATCCATAAGCTTTCTCACTTTCTCCTGCTCTTTGAAAACCTTATTCCAATGACCAACAGGATCCCTCTTGTCTACATGTGCTGCATTAAAAATAAAATCTTCATAGTCTCCAAGAGACATATCTGCATCTTGAGCAGCAGCATTTGTCGGATACTGAGTAACACACCATCGAAGCTCTTTTTTTGCAGCTCTCTCCAAAAAAATCTGATGTATATCTTTCATAGCAACACTACTCATCGCTTGCTTTTTTGGATCAACATTTGTCATACTTTTTGTATTCTCTTGGCTAATAATTGCAAGACGCGCATCAATATGTTCAATCTCGAATTTAGCGATAGGAGACACATATTTCAGTTGTTTTTCAGATGCATATTTAAAATAAGTTTCAGCAAGCCCGTCAATCCCTATTCTTGTAAATGGGTAGGCACCAACTTGTACCGCCTGCTTATACACTTCCTTTATCAATGGAGCTGCAACCGGGCTACCTGATATCACAAACAAATCATTTTTCCTTATTCTAAGTGAATGATGTATTAAAACATAGGCAAGTTTCTCAAGTCTCTTATCAATCATAACAAATCAAAATGAGAATGCCAGAAATGATGAAATAGTTTTCTTATTAGATTAGATATCTTCCCATTCCTTCAAAACCGATTCCCATTTGTACTCTTCAATGGCTTCAATTTCTTCGATCTTCCGAATAATTTGTTCATATCCTTTAACAAGAGTTCTCGTCCGAATCTTAACAATAAAATCATATGGACCTGCAGTTGCAGTAACCCGAGTCACACCACGAATATTCCAAAGTTTCTTCATTGTCTCTTCGATAGGAACACCTGTTTTAACATTGATGAAGACATATGCTTTCACAAGGTTAAGGGCAAATGAGACAATGCCGAGAATGACAAGAGTCGTACCAATCACTTTAATCAACAACATCACAGGATCTGTAGAAAATGGCGGGATAATGTTTAAGTATGCAAGCAGAAGAGAAAACGGGATGGCAAAAAGAACTGTTGATGCACGAACAGCTTGAGTGACACTTGCTTTTCCAATTCCAAGAGCACGGATGTAAAAGACATATGAAAAAAATGTAACAGCCATTGTAAGTGCTACCCAGCCAAAATGAGTAATTGATGCGGTAATCCCTGCAAGAAAATGACTGCTACCAATAAACAAATCATATATATTAACCATAATAACGACAAATATACAGGCAAATACAACGTTCCAAAACCTGATGTTAAGAGCATCGTTTGGTCTCTTATCAATTTTTAACAGCTTTAGTTTTCTTTGATAGATAGAAAATAAAACCCATGCAGGATTTATCACAAGAAATACTATAGCCATTGATTCAAGAGTTAGAGTTCCCGTAAGACTAATTGATACAAGGATTGCTCCGAATGTTACGATGAGTGAGGATTGAATTTCAGAGAGTGTCGGTATGTTTTTTTCAACGATTGATTCCATAAGAATAAGATATAAAATAACGATTTGGGAGAACGGAAGCACAGCAGACGGATCCCCAAACATGGAAAGAAGGAAAAAATAACCAATCGTCAGAAAAGCATTCCCGATCCCAGCGAGCGTGTGATATTTCAGCTCCTCTTTTCGTACAAGCCTGAGTCGTCTAAATGATGGATCTATAATTTTTGATCCAAGGCTTTTACCCTTCAGAGGTATTGAAAAGATAAGAACAATAATAAGTGTTACAAAAGTACCTACGACAAAACACGAGACGCCGAATGCCCATGGATCATCTGTTATAACATCATTAATTATTTTCGCATCTATCGCCGATACTGCTGCTGCAATAATTGCAGAGGTAAACGCAAGTGCGTAGAAGAGATATTTCCTTCTAATTCTCATAATGCAAGTTCTTTTTCAATTACTTGAGTGGTTGTTTTTTTCACACCATTAATCATCTGAATTTTCTCTGTTACTTTGAGAAGATTTTCGAGACGTTTCACATGCACTCTTACAACAATGTCATATTCGCCAGCAACAACTGAGATTTTTTCAACATTTCCAATCTTTCTCATTGCTGTAATAGCCTTGTCTGTATTTCCTGGTTTCATCATTATAAGTATATATGCATTTATCATGGTATCATCCAATTTCACGCCGAATATGGGTTTCTCTTATAAATGTATCTGCTTTGGATGTTTAAGTAATGTGATCGATTGCATACGATTCAACAAAGTTTTTTTAAAACATAACAGCTTGCAATAATTCTAATGCTAAACGTCTCGATCCTAGATGGCTATGTCGATGAACCAACCTGCCTTGGAGTACCCCCGTATATCAGCCCATATCCTCGATATATCGCAGGAGCAGTATGGCGGTATGATAAAACTGCCAAGATTTTTTATGTTACCATTGATCAAATTCGAAACGATAATATTCTTTTGAAAACTCTTTCTGAATCTGATTTACTTATCGTCATTGCTGGCATGTCTGTTCCCGGGCGATATCTGTCTGGTTTTCCAGTTAGTCCAAATGAACTTGTATCTTTCTTGAGTGATGTTCATGAGCCGGTAAAGGTTTTAACTGGGCCAGCTGCCCGATACGGATTTGGAATTTCTGGCGGAAAAAAAATTCAAGACACTAGAGTTGTTGAAGATGTTTTTGACCTTATTGCAGACGGTGATGGCGAGATTGTTATCTCTGAATTATTACAAAACAGTCTTAATTATGATGAAGTTAATTCATCGTTATGTAGATCAGATCCTGGTGCTATACGAGAGTTTGCTATTAGAGGCGCAAGCATTGTTCAACAACATCCTTTTTTTCCAGATCATCTCATAACTGAAATTGAGACATACCGAGGTTGTGCTCGAAGTATTGTTGGTGGTTGTTCATTTTGTAGCGAACCAAGTAAAGGTATGCCCAGTTTTAGGCCGATTAAGAATGTTATAGCTGAAGTTCAAGCGTTATACAATGCAGGCATCAGACATTTTCGCATCGGCAGTCAACCATGCATTTTTTCATATATGTCAAAAGAAGCAGGAGAGCTAGAATTTCCACAACCAAATCCAGATGCCATTGAAAAGCTATTTTCAGGAATTCGAACCTTTGCTCCCGATCTAAAAACCCTTCACATCGATAATGCCAATCCTGGAATAATTGCGAGATATCCCGAGGAATGCAGGCGAATTGCAAAAACCATTATCAAATACCATACCTCTGGTGATGTTGCTGCATTTGGCGTGGAGAGTGTCGATCCCGTCGTAATTAAAGAGAATAATCTCAAAGCATCATCTGATGAAATCATGAGCGCTATACGGCTTTTAAATGAAGTAGGTTCAAAGAGAGGCGAAAGTGGTTTGTCTGAACTACTTCCAGGTCTTAATTTTGTCTTTGGTCTTATCGGTGAAACTAAAGACACATTTGCTCTTGATTTCGAATTTTTAAAACAAATATATGACAATCATCTTCTTGTAAGAAGAATCAATCTTCGTCAAGTTATCCCTATCCCTAATACAAAGATGCACTCCTTTGGTAATAAGAATATTAAGCGGCATAAAGCTGAGTTTAAAAGGTTTAAACGAAAGGTAAGAGAGCAAATAGAGCGTCCTATGCTCAAAAGACTTATCCCCCCTGGGACTATTTTAAAAGATGTTTTTACAGAAGTCTATGATGGTAAACTAACGTTTGGTAGACAACTGGGTAGTTATCCATTGCTTGTCGGAATCCCTGGCGTTTTTCCATTAGATAGATTTTTTGATGTAAACATTGTAGATTATGGTTATAGATCCGTAACTGCAGTTCCTTCTCCTCTCGACATTAACAATGCTCCAAGAGAAACAATTGAGGCGATACCAGGAATTGGTAAAAAGAGAGCAGCAAGAATTCTAGCAAAAAGACCTTTTAAAAGTAAAGACGAGTTAATTCATGCACTTGATGATTTAGATGTTGGTAGAAAATTATTTGAATACATCAATTTTTAACGATACAGTAATGTAGGATATACTGATATGTGATTTGTATT
Organism: Thermoplasmatota archaeon; assembly: GCA_030609445.1. Lineage (GTDB taxonomy): Archaea > Thermoplasmatota > E2 > DHVEG-1 > DHVEG-1 > JAUWYM01. The sequence continues at coordinate 10,292 of JAUWCF010000011.1, forward strand.
ATGAAAAAAATTGATTATGAACTTCTTGAGAAGAAAATCGGATACACATTTAAAGATAAAAGTTTGATGGAAACTGCTCTTACGCATAAGACGTTTGCTTTTGAAGCAGACCTTCCTCTTGAATTTAATGAGCGCTTGGAGTTTTTTGGAGATAGCATACTCAATTTTATCGTCTCTGATCAACTGTATAAGGGTAATAAATATTTTTCAGAAGGGGAACTTACTCGCAGGAGATCTTCTGGAGTGAATAATAATTTTTTAGCAAAGGTTGCTGAGAAGATGGAACTTGGTCAGTTTCTCCTGCTTGGAAAAGGAGAAGTCAAACAGAACGGTTCTTCGAATCGTACGAATCTTGCCAATGCACTTGAAGCGTTAATTGCCGCTATTTATCTTGATTCAGATATCAGCTGTGTTAGAAAATTTATTTTGGATAAAATCTTTACAAAAGAGTTTCAATTTTAATTAGTATATAATTGAGGCTGGCTATTAATTCCAGTTTCAATGATTATTCATTATTTTTTTGTCTTTGATTTGGATATATTCTACTTATTTTTTTATGTTACGTCCATTTCAC
>JAUWCF010000057.1 GCA_030609445.1 Thermoplasmatota archaeon
TGAGAGTGAGTCCTTGATCTTTTGTTTCCTCCCAAACTGCGTCACCCATTCGGATAACTGGAATCTTGCTTTCTTTTGCAATTTGTACGGCTACTGATTTACCTGAACATGGCATTCCTGTAAATGCGAGTATTTTCATTGTTTCCCGTTATGTATTTAAAATATAGTGCAGGGGGAGCGATTTGAACGCTCGAAGATCTACATCACAGGGTCTCTTAGTACTATGGCATGTAACATGGCCTCCAAGCACACCTAAACCCTGCCCCTTTGACCAAGCTCGGGTACCCCTGCATTTGAAACCACTAATAAAAACATCTATCAAAAAGGTTTTTATGAAAATTTTATAAATATGTTCTATTCGTTTTTTCCTATGGGTAGCATCTGTTCACCATATTTCGTGTAACATGCTGAGCAGAATTTCCGTGCGATAAGTGAATGAACGTGTTCTTTTACTCCTTCTTCCGCATAAAAAATATCATCTGATGATATTGGATTATTACAGTAGGTGCAAACATTGGGAAATTTTGATTGCTTCCTCACAAGATGTGTTTCAATTTGATTTTGAATCATCTAACTCCCCATTTCCTCATTAGCATATTCCTTTAAAACCTTTTTTGTTGTCGTTAGAATGACCCTTTGTGGATAGCATAAAGTAAGTTATATTCCATCACAAAACATAATATTAGGTACTAGGTTTAAGTATGAGAAACATTATTCACGGAAAATACTTTGTGTATATGGCGGTGGAAATTCACCGACTTCCCATCATAGCGAGTATCTATCTGAGAGGATAGATGCCTATAAGGGTGGGGTAGTCAGGAAATCCCGACGGGCCCATAACCCGTAGATCAGTGGTTCAAATCCACTCCCCGCTATTCTTATTTATTTCAATTTGATTTTATAGGTAATCTCTTTTTCATGCTGTAAGAACAGGCTGTTGGAATGAAAAAGTTAGGTGAAATAATAATACACAAAAATCTTCCATTCAGGATAGCTGTGCTGTTATTACTTGTTATACCCATTATCTTTTGGAGGGATTTTTCCATACATATTTATTCTCATTTCACAGGAGCGATTCTCCCGCATGTAATAACTCAGCAGTGGCACATTGTACTTCTAAATATTATTATGTTTGTAACCTTCCTCATACCGTTATCTTTTAGAAGGAAGATAAATTGGAAGGAATATGGTCTTGTTACTGCTTTTTTTGTGTCGCTTTTTATTGAAATGTATGGGATACCGTTGACGATCTTTTTTGTTTCAAAATCCCTGTATGGTTCAAATGCAGGTACAGCAAACGTTGTTTATGATTTTACGTTTCTTGGCGTAAATATTGCAATGGATCTCGCGATGCTATATGCAACGATTTTAATGATGATTGGGACAGCATTTATCTTGGTTGCATGGGTAACTCTTTATAAAAAAATCAAAACAGAAGAACTTGTTACAACGGGTATTTATTCGTATTCAAGGCATCCACAATATTTTGGTTTTATTTTGATAATTCTTGGCTGGTTTATTGGTTGGCCTACGATTTTAACAGCAATATTTATTCCTATTCTTCTGTATAAATATATCAAGGTTTGTACCATTGAAGAAAAAGAGCTAGCAAAAGATACGAAATATCAAAAATACAAGGAAAAAACGCCGTTTTTTATTTGATTAAAACTTTATTTTCAAACCTGGTGCTTCAACTCCGTTTCCTTTTTCGATTCTTCCAACAACTTTTATTTCTGATTTTGAATGCTTCTTTAAGGTTTTTAGAGTTTTATCTACATCTTTTTTTGCAACTATTACTGCAAATCCCATTCCCATGTTAAAGGTTTGATACATTTCCTTGTCATCAACATCTCCATATTTTTGTAGAAATGTAAAAATTGGTTGAGGTTCAAATGGGTCTTCGATTACAAAATTAACTTTTTTATTTAACCTTGGAAGATTCCGTAGTCCTCCCCCTGTTATATGTGCAAGTCCATGAACGTTTACTTTTTTTAACAACGCAACTATTTCTTTGACATAGATTTGCGTGGGTGTTAAGAGTACTTCGCCAATTGTTTTCCCTGGATAAAATCCATCAGGAAACATGTCGGTATAGGATAAATCATTATTTTCAATAATTTTTCTAACAAGTGTGTATCCATTGGAATGAATACCGCTGCTTGCGATTCCGATAATTACATCACCAGGTGATATAGATTCCCCAGTAACAATCTCATCTCGTTTTACATAGGCAAGACAGGTACCGGCTAGGTCAAAACCATTCACAATTTCTGGAAGAGACGCAGTTTCTCCACCAATAATTGAAATATTTGATAGTTGTGCTCCTTTTTCAAGTCCTTTTCCTATTTCTTTGGTAACTTCTGGGTTGGGATCATCTATTGCAAGGTAATCAACAAACGCGAGTGGTTCTGCTCCTACGCATATCGCATCGTTAACGTTCATTGCCATACAATCAATCCCTACCGTATCCCATTTCTTGAGATCAGATGCGATTTTTACCTTGCTGCCAACTCCATCTGTACATAAAACCAATGCATAATCGCCGAATTCTATCATTCCTGCATAATGTCCGCCAAGAGGTCTGCCGATTCCTTTTCTTGTTGATGTAATACTTGAGAGTAGTTCTTTTATTGCTTGTTCTTCTTTTTCTAGGTCAACTCCTGACTTTGCGTATGTCATTTTTTTCAAAGTATCACCTTGTGACATATTGGCGAAAACGTTATTGTTGTGATAAAGTTTTTGAACGGGACATTACTTCGGTTCTATGTGAAAAAACTATCAGATCTAGGTGAAAGAAAGGCGATACAGCTTATTTCAGAGATTTTATCTAAAGGAGATGTTGCAGTTGGAATTGGTGATGATTGCGCTGCTATAGATATGGGTGAAGAATATCTTCTTGTTTCTACGGATATGATTTCGCAAAAAACACATATTCCAGAACAGATGACGCCGTTTCAGATAGGTTGGTTTATCGTCGCTATTAATCTTAGTGATATCGCTGCAAAAGGCGGAATGCCACTTGGTCTTGTATTATCGTTTGGGCTGCCAAAAGAGACATCTGAAATATTTTTAAAAGAACTGACAAAAGGAGCGGATGCCTGTGCAACGACATTTGATACGCACATTATTGGAGGCGATACAAAAGAAGCAGGTGATATTACAATCTGCGGTACTGCTTTTGGTGTTGTTAAAAAGGATGAATTTATGCCACGTAAAGGCACCTGTCCAGATGATGTTGTCGCAGTGACTGGCGCTCTTGGAAAAGCAGGCGCTGGACATTTTAATTTGAAAAATAAAATTCTAGATGAGGATATATCGAAGGCTTTGTTGGAACCAGTTCCAAAGTTAAAGGAAGGACGGTTGCTTGCAGGACAAAAATGCGTGACATCTTGTATGGATCTTTCAGATGGTCTTTCTTCTTCGCTTTATCAACTGAGTGAGTTGAATAATGTGGGATTTGAAATAAATCAAAGTAAAATTCCATTGTCTTCAGAACTTCTTCAACTTCAAAAGAAACAATGCAATCTAAATATTTTTGATTTTGCGTTACATTTTGGTGGGGATTATGAGCTTCTCGTAACTATTCCAAAAGTTTATTTTGAAAAAATAAAAGAGATATTGGAAAAAAATGGTACAGATCTTATTGCTATTGGAAAGGTAACGAGGGAAAAAGAAATTATAATAAGTATTGGTGACGAGAAGAAAACACTTGAAAATAAGGGATATGAACACTTTAAAAAACAATTCTTTTGAGTTTTTTACCCATTTTGAAGATACAGTTTTTTGAAAGAATGGGTAACAGTTGTTAAACAAATGTTTTAAAGAAGTAAAAACAAACATAGTATAGAGTATAATGGATAAAAAGCTGATTACAATATTTGTCGTAGTTTTCTTACTAGTTACTTTGTTCTCTGGATGTCTTGAAGAAACAGATACGGCGAATCATAAACCAGTTGTTTCTATCAGTTATCCTTTCGATAAATCAACAGTTTCAAGTCTTGTTATGATAAGTGGTATCTCTTCTGATCTGGATGGAGATGAAGATATTCGTAAGGTAGAAGTAAAAATCAGTGATAATGAGTGGGACAAGGCAGATGGGACGACTCAATGGATATATCACTGGAATACGTATGACTATGGGGATGGTAGGTACATAGTTAGTGTACGTTCATGGGATGGAGAGGATTATTCTGATGTTCAAACGTTAACTGTTGATGTTGACAATCCTGAGGTTGTTGATTCTGATTCACATAAATGGGCTCTTTTTGTTGCAACTGCTAATTTTCCTGAGGATAATGAAAGTAAACTTGGAAACGGAGGATTATATCTTGCTGAAGATATCGCAGAATATCTTATTGAAGAGTGTAATTATGCGACTTCAAATGTTATTATTTTATTTGACGATGGATGGATTAGAGATGATAATGGTTATGGCGAAAAGTTGATGACACTGCAGGAACGTAATCACGAATATGATATCACTTATGGTGGTGCAACAGAAGATAATGTTGTAAATTCGATTGATCACGTTATAAATCAGTCAAACAGCTATAGAGATAGTGAGGTTTTTATTTGGGTTTTTAACCATGGATATGGTGATTTGAATAATTCACTTACTGGTGGAAAACTTTTGGAAAGTAGTCAAATTTTCCTTTGGGATGATATACTTAGTGACAGGGAACTTGGGGAGTTGTTAGCTCCTTTGAAATCTAAGAAAGTTGCTGTGATTGTTGACGCATGTTTTTGTGGTGGTTTTGCAGATAAAACTATTTTTAATATTCCTACTGCTCTTTTGTTTCGATCGGGTATTCCAAGGTCAGGACGAGTTGTTATTGCAGGTGCTAGTAAATTTAGAAAAGGTTATGCAAGTACGACAAAGGGGCCTTTGTTTTCGCTCTTATGGTTCGAGGGGCTTACGACAGGTGAGGCTGATGGTTTTAGAGCAGGTCTTTTTAAGATGGGGAAACCTAGAAAGTTTAACTTTTTTAAGGATGGAAAGGTTTCTGTTGAAGAAGCGTTTTATTATGCTCGTTATAAACTTAGTACTGATAAAAATTTGAAGGAGTTTGACTCTATGGAACCGCAGATTACTGATAGATTTCCGCACATGGGTTTGTTTTTTAGTAGGAAAGGGTTGGTTCTAGGAGAAGATTAATAAGTGTATAGTTTATGGAAAGCTTGAATGAAGAAAGAAGCAATGTTTTGGGAGCCCATGAAGGATGGCGTTGTTCAATGTGTTCTTTGCCCACATAACTGCAAAATAAGAGAAGGAAACGTTGGGTTTTGTGGCGTACGTAAAAACGAGGGAGGGGCATTGTTTTCTTTGATTTATGGTTCTTGCTCAGGTGTTGCTGATGATCCTATTGAAAAGAAGCCGTTGAATCATTTTTATCCTGGTTCTGTTGTGTTGTCTTTGGGTTCTGTTGGTTGTAATTTTAGTTGTCTTCATTGTCAGAATTATCATATTTCTACAGCAGGTCCCAAGGATGGTTCATTGAATGATATTTCACCTGAAAAAGCAGTGGATCTTGCGAAAAGTCATGGTTGCAGGGGTATTGCTTGGACATATAATGAGCCCACTATTTGGTATGAGTATACGTTTGATTCTGCAAAGCTTGCCAAAAAAGCAGGTCTGTATACAGTGTACGTGACAAATGGCTATATCAATGAAGAGCCTCTGAGAAAGATTTCTCCTTTTTTAGATGCGATGAATGTTGATGTGAAGGCTTTTTCTGAAGGTTTTTATAAAAAAGTGTGTAAAGCCCGGTTGGCACCAGTGTTACGTACTTGCGAGGTTGCAAAAAGTTTGGGGATTCATGTTGAGGTGACATATCTTGTGATTCCTAGGATGAATGATTCACCGGATGAAATCAAAAAATTTTGCAATTGGGTTGTTGATTCTTTGGGAGTTGAGACTCCTGTTTATTTTTCTCGTTTTCATCCGTATTTTAAGATGAAGGATGTACCAGCAACACCATTGGAGACGTTGATTACGGTTTTTGATATTGCAAAGGATGCAGGAGTTTTGTATACGTATCTTGGTAATGTTCCTCATGCAGAGTATGAAAATACAATATGTCCATCTTGTAAGAATATCCTTGTCACGCGACATAGTTTTACCGCAGAAATTATAGGACTTGCGAATGGTAAATGCACGCGATGTGATGCAAGTATTCCAATAGTTTATGACTGACCAGCATTCAAATTTGATCCCCTTTACCAATTAAAAGTATTAATATTATATTAAATAAAGGAAAAATTTAATAAAGGTGTAAACATACTTATAATTACAGAAAGATAAAAATCAATCGATTGATGATGCAAACTATAAAAAGGTGACTTTATGATAAATCTGAAGAAAAATGACAAATTAATAATAATTATTGCAGTGGCAGTAATTGTAATTGCTGGAATTGGAAT
>JAUWCF010000110.1 GCA_030609445.1 Thermoplasmatota archaeon
ATACAGATAAAACCAGAGGCAACGGTGGTTTTAGATGATAAACGGGCGTTACATTCAAAAATTGTACTAAATTATATGGGTAAGGTTGAAAAAAGAGGTAACTAGCATGTTTTCGTTTACAAAAGATCAAAAAGTTTTAGAAATTTCAGGTGTAAAGATTGGTGGGCAGCCAGGAATGTTTCCTACGGTTCTTTTTGGCGGTTTATTTTTCAAAGGCGAACCTGATTATAAAAAAACAAAGCAGCTCCTTGATAACATGTTGGATCTCAGTAATAAAACAGGTAATCCTGCAATTCCTGATTTCTTTATAAAAAAAGAGGAATATATAGATGGAATCATCGGTTTTATTAAGGATGTTCTTCCGAAGAGTCACCCGTTTTCTATAGATGTTATTGAACCGTCGATTAAGATAAAAATATTAGAGGCTCTCTCTGAAAATAATCTTCTCTCACAAACTATATATAATTCGATTCATGTGGGCGTAACAGATGAAGAACGTGCTGCATTAAAAAAGTATACTCCTGAGATGGCGATACTTGTTGCTTTTAACCCAAAGGATAAATCTCCTGATGGTAAAATTGAGGTACTTGAAAACGGAGCGCATCTTATTGATACAGGGCTTTTTGATGTCGCCAGAGATGTTGGTATTAAAAAAGTCCTTGTTGATACCGCTGCACTTGCACCAGGAGATAACAGTGGTGCAGCTATTGCTGCAATACCTGTAATTAAGGAGGAATATGGGCTTCCGGCTGGCTGTGCGATTCATAACGTTGTTGAAAAATCAAGATGGCTTGAGGATTTTAAACAGATACGGAAAACAGTTGATGTTTCTTCAAATGTTAACATCCCGCTTTTTGGAGGAGATTTTGCTATATTTGGATCGGTAGAGAATTCTGATATGGTTTTTCCAGTGATTGCGTGGCAGGATATTTTGATATCTGAATATGTAGAAAACTATTTTGGAATAACTCCTGATGAAAGTCATCCGCGGAGGAAACTTTCTAAATGAAAACAGGAATTAAGACTTGTGTCATTGGATCCTATCCAGCGTCTATAGATTCTATGGAGTTTATGTATAATTATTATAATCAACACGAAACCTCATGGGAGAAATATGTTTCTAGTGCTGTAAATGATATGGTTGATGCAGGTATCGATGTTGTTTCAGATGGACAGACACGTGATCCGTTTATACAGATTTTTACAAGGAAACTGAGAGGATGCCGAATTAGAGATAGAACAGAAATAGTTGATACAATAGAATATGCAGGCCCAATTACTGTTGAGGATCAGAAGTATGTACGAAGCATTCTTCCCAAAGGTAAAGAATTAATCGGTGTTCTCACAGGTCCTTATACGTTATGTCAGTCATGTGTTGATCTTTATTATAATGATGAGAAACAGGTTGCTTTTGATTTCGCCAAAGCACTTAAACAAGAAGCAAAAACGTTGCAGAAACATGTTGATATGATCAGTATTGATGAGCCGTTTTTTTCAAACATTCTCCCTGAATATGGGCAAGAGTTACTTAAGGTTATTACAAAAAATATTTCATGTCCCATCCGTCTTCATGTCTGCGGGGATGTCTCTTCAATAATACCTGATCTTCTTGAGATGCCTGTTGATATTTTGTCTCATGAGTTTAAGGCATCACCACAATTATTTGATGCGTTTAAGAAATATGGTGTGTCTAAAAATATTTGTCTTGGTAGTGTTCGTTCTGATGATCTGCGAGTTGAGTCTGTTGAAGAAATTAAGAGTCATATATGGAAGGCACAGCAAATCTTTGGAGACAAAATTGTTCAGCTTGCACCTGATTGTGGACAGAAGTTACTTCCCAGAGATGTTGCATTTATGAAGTTGAAAAACCTTGTAGAGGCGGGTGAAGAAGTTTATGGTTGATAAAAAGGTTCCTTTGATTAAGGCTGAAAAAACACCACAAAAAGATGTCGTTCTTGATGACGAGGGTTTTTTTGTGATTGAAGTTCACGATAAAGAAATTATTGTTGAATATTATTCAAATGTCTATAAAGACAGAAGGATTGTCTCTGGTAGTCTTGAGAAGGTTTTTTCAGGAGATAAGGCAGATGCGTTATCTGACATCATCGTTAGATATATGCCTCATCTTAGAGCAGAACATTATATGTATCTTGGACGGGAGCTTCAGAGGGCTCAATGTGCTCTTGAGAAAAACAAAAAATATGTTCAAGGTGGATGCTAGCATCGGGATTCGGGCATGTAAATAACGTCACATTTATGTGTTTTATATCTGTTGAACATTGTTTATTTTTGAAAATCTTCGAATCGATTTTCCGGCTCTAAAAAAAAGAATAAGAAGAGAGATTTGATTTATAGCCCTAGCAGATGCCTTAGTATCGGGAATGCATTTGGGAATCGTTCCAATATTCTTTGAAATAAAGGGTGGATATCTACTTGTTGATTTACAGGCATCTCAACTTCCAAGGTTGCCCAGTCACGCTCCAGACCATATTCGTCTTTGGCTTTCGCTGCGATGGTATAGGTATCCTTTTCAGCCCATGTGCTAATTGCATAAGATAAATTTACTGTAACTGTAAGAAAGCAGTATCTCTTTGTTTCTTTCATTTCTAGGTTTTTAGGAGATTTTTTCCAACACATCGTTGATAAAATCTTCTGCTGAGTAAAAATGTATAACTCCATTAGAATCAAGATATCCCTCTGCAAAAAGAGACCATCTTACAGTTACGGGTTCCACCTGTGGTTGCGCATAAACTCTAATGTTTCTGTCACTTGTTTCTTTTGCATATTTTTCATCGACTTTTACGAAAATATGGTAAGTGCAATCTGCATTTTTCACCAAGTTGACATCAGAAAATTGTTCAGTGAACTGTTGTGTTATATTTTCATCAAACTCCCAACCTTCCATTGATATATCGGGATTCTCATTTACTATTTCAAAATCTTCAAAGGTTTCATCTATTGGTTCTTCGTATGCAATGGCATCAATCTGAAAAGTAGGCAGATATATGTATAGCCAGTCATCTTGATCATACGGCGGGCCATTACTTCCATCAGAGTAGTCAAAAAGTTTCCGATCTCTCCATATATAATTATAATTCATAATACTATGATATTCATCTAAAAATTTTTCATAATCTTCTTTAGGCATACTTGGGTATCTAGACCCGATAGGATCCATAATATCGTTTCCTTCAAACGTGATAGGCATAAGCCCAATCGAATGCCCTAGTTCATGTAGAGCTCCTTTCGCAAGACATACCCGTTGGAATCTTGGTGTAAATGCAAATCTTGTTTTAAATGTGGGCTTTATACCTGTACCAATTAAAATAGTATCATAATAATTATATTTAGAGGGTGTACACCAGCCTAGATCATTTGCTATTATTATATATCTGAATATTCCTTTTCGTTCATCAGCAAAGTTGTGCTTATAAAAACTTAATACCTGACCACCGACCACCTCATCAATCCTTTCTATAAATGGCAGTAATTCACCGCCGCCATTGATAGGGCCATCCAACCATCCATCATCAATATATACATTTATTCCATGCTGACAAAATCTCTCAATTATCATTTGCTGGGATTCTTTCCAGAAGAAATGTTCCAAATCAATCCATCTCCTCTTTTCCATACCATCTGTTTCAATATAAATATCTGGTTGATATGGATCTGCAAACCATTTTTCCATTTGGTACTCTTCAATATTTTCTATTCCATCAACATCAGGATCTAAAATTTCGTGATCATCCCAGACGAAAGGATCATAACCCCATTTCCATTCCCATGAAGTTGGAATTCCATCTAAATCTGGATCTCTGCATCTATCATCTCTCTGAGGATCAGTTCCCAAAATATTTACTTCAGTCCAATACGGGATTCCATCATGATCAAAGTCAGACTGATATATATTAAACCAAATCTCGAATTTTTCTCCAACATAATGACCATATCCATCTTTATCCTTGAAATTATCATTACCAAACCATCGGCCAGTTCTAAAATCATATTTTACACGAATTTTCTCTTGTTCAACCTCACTTTTTCTTAAACCAAATAACCCTATTTTAACTTCTTCAACAATAATGATCTCTACATCTGAAATTTCTTGTTCTTCCTCTATAAAATAATTAACTCGACATTCTTGTGACATAGTATCCCAATCATTGAAAATACCGAATGAGCCAATGTTTCCCAAGCTATTACATTCTTTACCGTCAACATAGCTTATCCAATAGAAGTTTGGCTTATTCCTCCAACTTGTTCCAAATTTCAACATTTTCTCCATTAAACCTCGAGGTCTAATTCTTAAAATTTCAACTGTTAACCCCTGGTTTGTCAGTGGACTAATTCTATCATCTATCTCCTTGAGCGTTTCAATTTCTTCTGTTGTTTTTGT
>JAUWCF010000065.1 GCA_030609445.1 Thermoplasmatota archaeon
ATCCAATGACAATCCTTCAAATCATTAGGATCCAATGGCGTCTCTATGCAGCATCCGCAACTACCGTTACTTAAAGGGCCAGTCTTATCAATTATATTCTGCATTAAACATTCACCTACAAATGGGTCAATGCGACTGGACTCCCGACAGGCTTCCTTATGAGTCATACCAAGTGTCTCTTGTAAAAACTTCTCAAAAAAATGATGTTTCTTAAAGTCATTCTCAATAATTGATATGGCCTGCGGATTCAGTTTCAAACCCTTTCTTAAAATATATTCTCCATAGCCCAAGACATCTAAGCGTCGCATCTCTTGGAAAGCACACTCTTTAGATACACCCATTTTGTCAGCTAATAAAACAGGACCTACTGGCTCTTGGGATCCATGAAGAGCAAATATTGCCCTCAAGTACTGTCTATCGCGGACTGTTAGCACCAAAAACACCAAGTTAAGTAATACTTAACCAATATTTATACTTTCGTTTGTGTTTATGAAGAAACATAATGAGGTTGAAACGCAACAAAAAACCGTACTCCAATTTGCAACATTATCTGTAGCTAATCGACCAATCTGAGCAAAATTTTATAATGTATCATGATATAGGCGCAAAATTGTGTGCTTAGCAATCCCGGGTAAAATAGTAGAAATTGACAAGAACAAAGAACATGGCATCGTTGATTATGGTGATAGTACAAAGCGGAAGGTAAACATCACTCTTGTTGAAGTAAAAATTGGCGATTACGTTCTTGTTCATGCTGGTTTTGCCATCCAAGTACTTGACGAAAAAGATGCAAAAGAAACACTTGACCTATTTAGAGAGATGCTTTCTTACTCGGAGGAAATATAGTGTTTCAACTTCGTGATAAAAGGCTTGCAGATGAAATTATATCGAGCATTAAGAAATTGGATGTGCATCTAAAATTTATGCATGTCTGTGGAACACATCAAGATACACTGGTGAAACATGGCCTTGATTTTCTGTTTGGCGAGTGTGGCATAGAAATTAGGCAGGGGCCTGGCTGTCCTGTATGTGTTACAACCCAAAAAGAAATTGAAGAAATGCTGCTTCTTGCAAGAAAAGGCAAAATTGTGACAACATTTGGAGATATGATACGGGTTCCAGGGGAAAAAGACTCCTTGCAAAGCATGAAAGAAGAAGGATGGGACATACGAACAGTTTATGGGGTGGAAGATGCTATATCTTTTGCTGAAAAAAACAAAGAAAAAGATGTTGTTTTTATGGCCGTTGGTTTTGAAACAACAACTCCTATGAATGCCGCTGTTTTACTTAAAAATCCTCCAGAAAATTTCTCGATTCTGTGCTGCCATCGAGTTATTCCACCTGCCCTTAAAGCAATTCTTGATATGGGTGAGTTAAAACTTGATGGCTTTATCGAACCAGGTCATGTTTCTGCAATTATTGGATCAAAACCATATGAATTTATCAGTAAAGATTATAGTGTCCCACAGGTGGTTGCTGGTTTTGAACCTCTTGATCTTCTCATGGCTGTTTGGATGCTTGTCCAACAGATACAACGAGGAGATGCAAAAGTTGAGAATGAATACATGCGTGTAGTAACAGAAGAAGGAAATGTTAAGGCCCAACAAGTAATTGATGAGGTTTTTGAGCTTTGTGATGTGAAATGGAGAGGTTTTCCTACAATTCCTGAATCTGGCTTAAAATTGCGAGATAAGTTTGAGGAATATGACGCAAGAAAGAAGTTTGAGGATGCTCTTGAAGAGATTAAAGATAAAGAGTTTACAGAACCTGCAGGATGTCGTTGCGGAGAAGTACTACGAGGTCTTATTTCTTCGAAAGAATGCCCGCTTTTTGGTAAAAAATGCCTACCAAATAACCCTATTGGTCCATGTATGGTTAGCGTTGAGGGTAGTTGCAATATTGAATACAGATATACAACGAAATAAAACCATTTATCAAAATGTAAAGATAGATCAATTATTCAGAACTCGATAGTTTAATCCATATTTGACATACTTGTTTTTCTGTTTCATCTATAGTATTCTAAAACGTGATAGTCATTTCAAAAAATGTTTTCACTGTCAACTAGTCCAACCAATTATTTTAAAAACAAGTAGCCTATCCATTAAAAGGTTTTGTAACGGAAGGTAGTAATATGGAACCAATGGGCTATAGTAAAAAAGTCATGGAACATTTCATGAATCCAAGAAATGTAGGCGTCATAAAAAACCCTGATGGATACGGAAAAGTTGGAAATCCGGTCTGCGGAGACGTTATGGAGATTTTTATCAAAGTTAAAGATGACATTATTACCGATATAAAGTTTAAAACATTTGGTTGTGGCTCTGCAATTGCTACCAGCAGCATGGTCACCGAACTTGCTAAAGGAAAACATGTAGATGTGGCAATGAAAATGACTCGCGATGATGTAGCAGATGAACTTAACGGGCTCCCTCCGCAGAAGATGCATTGTTCTAATTTGGCTGCTAATGCTTTACATGAAGCGGTAAAGGATTATAAAAAGAAGAAAAGAAAATAGTTCGCTCTCTTGTAAAATAAAGTGAGGGAATAAGGCAATCACCATATTTTTCTCAAGTATTGTAGACTTATATGCATTAGCGAGTAACATTTATATACTATGTAACAAATATTTATATGCTATATAATAAACAAAATAATACAGTAACTAGGGAAATAATATGAAAAAAATAATACCAATACTAGTAATAGGATTTTTAGTCCTTAGCGGGCTTGGATCTGCTGCAACAAATGACAGCCAAACAATACATACGATTTTGGACTCGGTCACTTCTTCAGAACCAACAATAAAAGACAATGGAAAGCATATGACAATTGAGCTAGAAGAAACAACGTCACATTTAATTGGAGAAGGTAAACCTGATTTACCTGTTGTCACTAAAACATACACTTTTCCATCTGGAACAAAAATTGAAGATGTAGAAGTTACGTTTTCAGAACCATATGAACAAATTATTTCAAAAGATATTAAACCTGCATGTGTACCTCAGTACATTTCAACAGAACTTACTAAAAAGACAGCGCAAAACACAGGAGAAAGCAGAGATATCTATTCGAAAGAAAAGATCTATCCGGAAAAACGTTTTACCTACAATACTGGTGCTGGTTTAGATCATGGAGAACATGTCATATTTCTCTCTGTTCATTTTTGTCCAATGTCATACAATCCTTCAGAAAATACTCTAAGCATTAGTGATAATGCAAATATTGAAATTACATATAAGCAACCTAGTAATCCAATCGTTTCAGGAGATGATTATGACCTTCTTATCATTACTCCCTCTGAATTCTCAGATGAACTTCAGCCATTAGTAGATCATAAGAACAACAATGGTATATCAACAAAACTTGTTACACTTGATGAAATTCCATCTCACGGGGCAGACAAGCAAGAACACATTAAATACTTCATAAAAGACGCATTTGAAGATTGGGGGATCACCTATGTTCTTCTCGTTGGAAGCGGTGTTGCAGGAGAAGAAAAGTTTCCTGTGAGAAACGCATGGGTTGCTTCTGGAAGTTATGAGTCGTATTTTCCAAGTGATCTCTATTATGCAGATATCTATGATGGATACATGGATTTTTCTGATTGGGATGCCGATAACGATGGTAGATATGCTGAATATCCAGATGATAACAACGCAGTAGACATGTATCCTGATGTGTATCTAGGCAGACTTGCCTGTAACGATGAATCTGAAGTCAAAAATGTCGTAAGAAAAATCATCAACTTTATGGACCATAATAAAGTAATGAAAAAAATAGTACAGATGGGAGGGGACACATTTACCGATGATCCTGACGGCGTCTATGAAGGAGAATATTGTAACAAGGCAGTAATGTATAATCTACCTGGATATAGTACTGAACAACTATGGGGATCAAACGGACAACTATCCAAGATCAACATAATAAAAGCGATCAACAGGGGTGTTGATTTTGTTGACTTCTCAGGACATGGAAGCTATATGAGTTGGGCCACCCACCCTCCAAAAGATGACAGTCGTTGGATACCAGATGATGGAAAATATAATGGTTTTCTCCACATAAACGTTCCTTGGCTTTTTAATTCTAAAAAACTACCCGTTGTCTTTCTTAACGCCTGTTCATGTAATAAGTTTTCAGAATCGCCAGACTGCCTTGGTTGGTCATTTGTCCAAAGCAGCTATGGTGGCGCTATAGCTTCATATGGTGCATCTGGGATAGGATATGGCATTCAGGGTACTGCAGAACCTGAACGAGTTTTTGGATGGATGAATGTACACACATTAAAAGGACTATATGAAGATAAAATTTTAGGGGACGTTTGGGGAAGTTGCATTGAGGAATATTATAATACGTTTTACTATGATCTTGAGGATTCTGACTACAAGACACTTTATGAATATGCTTTGTTTGGCGATCCGTCTCTTGCAATAGAAACTGGTCTTGACCCAGAAAGCGAAGGTGTATTTTTCCAATCAGCGCCACTCCTACGTATCTTAGAGAGACTCATGGATCGTTTTCCACTGTTGGAAAGAATGCTTTCGTTCCCACTTCTTAGCAGACTGTTCAATCTATAGTGCTACATAGTGCATATTCTCCTTTTTCTTTTTTATTTTTGAATATTTTTAAGCACCCCCATATTTTTAGATTGTACTGTGCTAACAATTAACTTTATATAGTGTGAATGCTTTACACATGTTAATAAGTAACCAGGAGGAGAATAATTTGGTAGAAACAATTAAGGAAAAAACTTTTATTACAAGCGTTGCAAGAAAAGAAATAGATCTTCTCAGCAGACACATCGACGTTCTCACAACTGTACGAGATCATGGACCCATAGGAATCATACGACTTTCACAGGTAACAGGTCAACCACAACATATAATAAGATACTCGTTAAGAACACTAGAAAAGGGAGGTGTAATAAAACCCTCACCAAACGGAGCAGTAATCACCGATAAAATACATGAAGCATTAGGAACGTTGGAATCCACCTTTGATGAAATAAGTACGACGATGAATGACCTAAAAAAGAAAATAAAATAGAAAAAAGCTTTTTAAATCAAAGAACTGAGGCGAATTGTTCAAAATCTAGCAATATTTTTAAATAGGAGTAGTAAATAAGCCCTTTAAAATAAATTAGGAGAAAGAATTATGAAAATAGAAAAAGTATTGATACTAGCAATGACGATTTGCTGTCTTTTGATCGTATCAAGTATACAAATTGCAGCATTAGAAAAAAGCGATATAATTGAAGATGGTAAGGGAGATGTTTTTGAAATCGATTTATATGATTATTCTCAAAACTTTGTCACAGAAAATGAATATATCGAAGTTGATAATGTAGATATTAAAAAAGTTGAATATGATATAACGAATGTAACTTTAGAATTTTCATTAACTGTATGGGGAGAAATTGAAGATAGGGGATCTGTTGATCAACTAGATGGAAGTGGAGAGGATTTAGATTCTTTAAATATTGATACGGTCTCATATACTTTCCAATTATATACTGACGAAAACACGTACATTATTAATTATATAAATAAGAGTTGCCAGATAACCGATGATTTGTCAGAAAATATAACCAATCTTGCAGAATCAGATTTTTCAATCAATAATGATATTCTGACTGTAACTTTTGATTTGGACACTACTGACGAAACTTTCGTTGAAGTTGTTGCACAAGCTTCATATACAAGGTTCATTCTTTCTTTAGACGATTTAGATATTTATGGAGATGATGAGAATGATTGGAGTGATCTTGGTATTGTTTCACTAGAGGATAGAGTCCCCAACGGCCCTTTATTTATTATTGATGCTGGTTCAGATATAAATACAGCTATTGAAGATACATCTGTCAATTTTATAGGGTTGGCTTTTGATGGTTTCCCGCCCCATGAATATTACTGGGAGTTTGGAGATGGAGAAACATCAACAGAACAAAATCCAAGTCACATCTATGATAAACCTGGTGATTATAATTACACTTTAACAGTAACTGATGCTGAAGGCGCACAAGATAGTTATACTGGAAGTATAGAAATTATTGAAGCAGATACAGAAGACACACCTGGCTTTGAATTCATTATCGCAATTATGGCAATAGGATTTATTTTATTGTGGAAGAAAAAACGATAAACAAAATTTCCACAATCTTCTTTTTTTAATCTCTTTTTAGTTATCTTTTTATGTCGTCATACTATGACG
>JAUWCF010000130.1 GCA_030609445.1 Thermoplasmatota archaeon
AAGCTTTTTCATCTCGTATTTTTACAACAAAAATCGCAAGACCTGGACATGCTCCAACGCATTTCCCACATCCAATACATGCATCAAAATCATTTACGGGAAGAGCATTAATATCCTTCATTGAAATAGCATTCACTGGACACGAATCAACACAAGGATCACAGGGAATATCCTGCACACATTCAAGGATTGCAACTCCTTTTTCAAGTTGTTTTTTTGAAGGAACCATCAAATCCTTTAATGCCAAAACCCCTGTTTTTTCGTATGTTTTCATTTTTTCTTCCCCATCAGTTTACAGATTTTCTTTTTTGCAGTTCTTGATTTTTCACCAAATGGACCTGCTCTCAGTCTACATAGTTCGTCAAGATACTGACTTAATACATTCTCGTTCTTTTTATATCCCAAAGAAACTGCAGCAGAAAAACCTGCGATTTCCCCTTCAATCATAGCCGTAGATGCCTCTTCAATACCAGATGAATCACCTGCTACATATACACCTTTCACAGTAGTCAACATTGAATCGTTATGAAGCGCGACATATCCTCCAGCTTCAGGGATAATCTCCATTTCAACACCAATCTGAGAAAGCAGCCGCGCTGAAGGCGTTAGACCAACAGCAAGACACACTGTATCGCAATCAATCTTTTCTTCAGATCCACGTATAGGTTGCCAGTTCTCATCAAGACGTACAACAACTGCGCCTTCAACTTCCCCATCTCCAAATACTTCTTTAACAGAGTGAGATGTTAGAATTGGAACACCGCATCTCCGAAGTTTTGCAGCATGCACATGATACCCACCAATAAATGGTGCAGCTTCTACAACTCTATCAACCTTTATACCTGCCTGCAGTAGTTGATATGAGACAATAAGACCAACGTTTCCTGCACCAACCATAACTACTTTTTCACCTGGTTTCACTCCATAGACATTCATTAGCGTCTGCACAGCACCAGCTCCATACACACCAGGAAGATCATTACCCGGAAACAGAAGCATGTTCTCCATAGCGCCACAGGCAAGTATTACCACATCGCAACATATTTCATATAATCTGTTTTCATACCCATAACGCTTCACAACAGCAAGTTTATGTTTCTTTTTACTTTCATAGTATCCAATAACCGTTGAATCAAGCATTAACTCTATTTTTCCATCTTTTTCGAGTTCTCTAAGATCGTTTTCTAACTCTTTTGCAATGGTAATACCTCGAATGCCGGCTCTCTCCTGTTTTGAACCAAAGAATTTATGGGTCTGCTTGATCAGCTGCCCTCCAACATATTGGTTTTCATCAGCAATTAAAACATGTGCACCTTGTCTTGCACTCTCAATAGCTGCACATAAACCAGCAGGTCCCGCACCTATGACAAGGATATCGACATTTACTGTTTTCTTAGATTTACCAGTAAATTCAGCTTTTGGCAAGTCAGCTAATTTATCCTGTGTTTCAACAAAAATCCCTTCTTTTAAAGGCACTATACATGTTCGAACGTTTGGTATATCATTAACCCGCATAAGACATGATGAGCATTTCCCAATACCACAAAAAAAACCCCTCGGACGGCTGTATTTCAAACTTGTACTTAGTGTTTTAACACCTGTTGCATGCAATGCAGAGGCAATGCTGTCGTCTTCCTCTCCAAAAATCTTTTTTTTATTAAAGTAAAACGAAATTTTTTTCTTTTTTTTAAAATCAATTACCGGGTGATTTCTTATCCGCAATGCCTGCCCCATACAACCTGAAATACAAAACCCATTTAAAAATTATTATCCCTATGTTCATCTGATTTGCACATCTTTTATCGGATGATGCCTCTGAGCAAGCTTACGGATTATGTTGATGTTTCGTCCGCCTTTACCAATTATTTTTGATTTATCTCGAGGACTTACCTCTATTCTCACCAGACTTGCGTTCTCATCTCCTTCGATACTGACGTTATTTACCTGATAAGGTTTACAGAGATTACGGATGAAGCGTTCTTTATCATCGTCAAATTCAACAAACTTAACGTTTTTCTTAAATAGAGTGCGAAGTTTCTCCAAATTTTTTGCTTTGCTTCCAATGGCGATACCAATTTGTCCTTTTTCAACAACAAAAATTATACGGTCCTCTTCAACAAGACAATCTTTAATACCTGCTTTTGAGTATTTACTTGCCACATTTATATATTGTACTGTCTCATTAGAAAAAGTGATTTCTGACATGCTCTTATTTTCCTTTTTTGACTAGCTGCAATACGCTGGATTCACCCTCGTCGATTACTGCAAAAGCAGATACTGCAAAGTTTTTCCCACAGGCATATCCAAGTTCTACACCATTAGAAGTATACTTATAAATTGGTACTTTTTTTTCTTTTGCCATCGTACTAAGTTCTACGTCATAGGGACAATTATTTGCCATGACGATAAGTTTGGCGGTACCCGTATTTATCGCTGTCTTTGTCTGCCTTTCACCTATTTTTACTGTTCCTTTTTTTACAACGTTTTTTAACGTTTTGTTTACGTCTACCATTTTACTTTCCCTTCTTCTTTTTTGTTTTTCCCAGTTCCATGACAAGCTTAACAGCACCAGTGCCCAGATTGACTGGTTGTCCAACAATAATGTTTTCTGCCACACCGTTGAGAGTATCGGATTCTCCTCTCTGACTTGCAAGAAGCAGATGATTCACGGTGATTTCAAATGCAGCTCTTGAAAGAACAGAGCTTTTTTCACCGCTTACGCCATGTCTTCCTATTGCTCGTACTGTTCCATCTGAAGTCATCGCATCTGCAACAAGCATGATATGTCGTAGATCCACATTCAATCCTTGTTCCGAGAGCGTATTATGGGCTTCTTGAATGATCATGTTTCGTGCAGCTTCTATTCCAAGTTCTCGAGCAACTGCATGGATATCGTTTGTTGCAGTTCTGTAAGGGTCAACACCTTCGATTTTTAAAACCTCTGTAAGATTACTGCCTTCGCTATAGATCACGTATCCTTCATCAGGTTCATTTCGTATAATGACACGTTTTATTCCATCGATGCCTTTGATTTTTAATTTTTTCAGTGTTTCATTTACGTTCTGAAGCTTCATATAACCAGGTTCATCAAGTGTTATTTTAATTGTGTCTTTTTTTTCTATTTTCGCATCAGTTTTTCGGACTGATTGCACGCCTTCTAACATTTCATTAATAGTTAATCCTTTTTTCTCCATTGTTTTTTTGTTTGGTTTGATATTGATAACGATATTGATCAAATCCATCTCAATATCTGCGACATCTGTCAGTCTTGTAATTTCTATCTTGTTGGCAATCTCTTTTGCAAGATCAGGATTTGTCTTACATTCATCTTGGAGATAGATCGTCATCATCGGTGTTGATGGAATGGATCGCGCATCAACAATTTCTATAAGCCGAGGAAGTCCTAATGTGACGTTAATTTCTGCAACACCTGCATAGTGAAAAGTACGCATCGTCATCTGCGTTCCGGGTTCTCCAATACTTTGTGCACCAACCATGCCGCAGGCTTCAGTAGGGTCGATAAGATTTTTTGTATATTCAACAAACACTTTTTCGACGATTTTATTAACTTTTGATTTGAGTGTTTTATC
>JAUWCF010000059.1 GCA_030609445.1 Thermoplasmatota archaeon
GAAGAAAGAGACAAAAGGAAAAGAATTATCGTTACAGAAATACCATATCAAGTCAATAAATCAAATCTTTTAAAAAACATTGCAGAACTTGTCAAAAATAAAAAAATCGAAGGAATATCTGATCTTCGTGATGAAAGTGACCGGAAAGGTATGCGTATTGTCATTGAATTAAAGCGTGACGCCATTGAAGATGTTGTATTAAACCATTTATTTCGACATACCGATCTGCAATCAACTTTTGGTATTCTGAATCTTGCTATTGTAAAAGGCGAACCAAAGGTCCTCACAATTAAAGAAATGATGCAGCATTTTGTTGAATATAGAATAGAAGTTATTACCCGGCGAACAGAGTTTCTCCTCGCAAAAGCAAAAGATAAAATGCATATCCTTGAAGGGTTAATGATTGCGTTAAAAAACATAGACGAAGTCATCAAAATCACTAGGGCGAGTAAACAGGCAGAAGAAGCGAAAAACCGACTAATGGAGCGGTTTTCATTATCAGAAAAACAGACCAAAGCTATTCTTGAAATGCGTCTGCAAAAACTTACAGGCATGGAAATAGAGGCGTTAGAAAGTGATTATAATGAGACTAAAAAGCTTATAGAAGGTTTAGAAGAGCTTCTTGGTGACAAACAAAACATACTCAACGAGATAAAACGAGAGCTTCTTGAAATTAAAGAAAAATTTGGTGATGAGAGAAGGACTGAAATTGTTGAAGGAGAAATTGATATCGATATGGAGGATTTGATCCCTGAGCAAGAAGTCGTGATAACAATTACTGAAACAGGATACATAAAACGGATACCAACAGAAACCTATCGAACGCAACGACGTGGGGGAAAAGGCCTAATTGGCATGAGGACAAAGGAAGAAGATGTTCTTGTTGACTCATTTATCACTTCAACTCATGATTATATTATGTTTTTCACAAACCATGGAAAAACTTTCTGGTTAAAGGGATATAAAATCCCTGAGGGTGACAGGTATGCAAAGGGAAAGGCAATCATTAATCTTCTACCTAGACTTGAAGAAGGAGAATATGTAGAAACTGCAATACCCATACATGAGTTCGATGATGAACATTATCTTGTCTTTTCGACCAAGAACGGAATTATTAAAAAGACAGTGCTTTCAGCATACAGTAACATTCGAGTAAATGGGATAAAAGCAATAAATCTTGATGAAGACGATGAACTTATAGGTATAAAACTTTCTGATGGAGATCAAACAATAATGATTTCTTCGTCCAATGGTCAAGCATGTAGATTTTCAGAAAAAGAAATAAGACCGACGGGACGGGTCACAAGAGGAGTCATTGGAATCAGATTGAAGAGTAAAGATGATGCGGTTGTTTCAATGGCTGTTGTTTCTGAAGAAGGCTCTCTTCTTACCATTACTGAAAACGGTTTTGGAAAACGATCACCTATTCAGGAATACAGACATACTCATCGTGGAAGTAAGGGCGTTAGAACTATCGTTACAAACGAGAGAAATGGTAAAGTACTTTTTGTCAACGAAGTAACCGATGATCAAGAGATTATTTTGACAACAAAACTAGGGATGAATGTACGAATACCAGTAAAAGACATAAGAAGTCAAGGTCGAAATACGATGGGCGTTCGAATAATGAGACTTAATGAGGGGGACAAGGTAGTTTCAGTTACACAAGTAATGTCAGAAGATGATGAAATTGATGAGGGAGATGCAACAGGTACAGATGAAAACAATGAATCAGATGGACATAAAAATGATGAATCTGTTCAGGAACAAAGAGATAACGAAACTGATGAGGGAAACGAGGTAGAAACAGAAGAAAACAATGAAATAGGCGAGGAAACAACTGAAAAATAGTCTCGCAATTATTTTTTATTTTTTTTACTCGGACATTCAGAATTTAGACACACCGTTGTAATGTCTTCCCCTTCACGTTTTATCTGAATAAGAGGCGCCTTACATTCATCACATACCTTGTTTGTTGTGACAACATCACCTGTTTTTGGTAAAGAATACGTGTTTTTGCATCTCGGAAAATTTGTGCAACCAACAAACCTATTTCCACTTCGAGATGTTCGAATGATCATGTCATTTCCACATTTAGGGCATTTTCCAATCAAATCTGAAGGTCCATCAGCAACTTTTGGGCATCTAGGATTTAAACACAACTCTATCTTCTTTTTCCCTTTCAGTATCACTTGGATGATTGGTGCGTTACATGCATCACATGTTTTATCGGTCTTTTCAATCATGCCTTTCTGAGGCAGGGGATATGCATTTCTACATGTGGGAAAGTTTGAGCAGCCGACAAATCGCTCTCCTTTTCTTGAATTCCGTATAATCATATCCTTTCCACATTTCGGGCATTTTCCAACAAGATTCTCCTTCATATGTGCACTGGTGATGCTTGTCTTTATTTTTTCTTTGTCATTTTCAAGTGTTTTCATCACGTCGGTAAGCATTTCTCTAGATTCTTTCACTGCTATTTCAAGTGTTTTCTTTCCCTCCGCAATCAAACTCATATCTTCTTCTAAAACAGAAGTCATCTTTGGTTTAACAACCGCACATTCAGTAAGTGCATCAATAACAGCAATAGCAATCGATGTTGGAATTAGAGAGGATCCCGAGATATATTTCCGCCCATATAGTTTGTTGATGATTTCATGACGTGTTGATTTTGTACCAAGTGCAAGTTGCTCCATTTTAGCTATTAATGAACCTTGTGTATATCTCCTCGGAGGTTTGGTTTTGTCTTCTTTCAAAACGATTTTTGATATAGGAAGTACTTCTCCCTTGTTGAGTTCTGGAAGAGGTTTTCGTTTCTCTCTAATATATGTATAGATGCTTTTCCAGTTTGGTTCAATAAGCCGGTATCCGCTTGTTTTAAACTTTTCATCTGAAATAGTAATTGATGCATCAACTGTTTCTGATACTGCATCTTTTGCAAGGGTTGCAAGAAACCTTCTGCAGATGAGTTCATACACTTTCTCTTGCTCAGAAGTAAGTTTTTTACCAGCTGGAACTCCAACAGGATGAATAGGCGGATGATCTGTTGTCTGTTTTTTCCCACGTGTCGGATGTGCTCTTCCATTTTTTATTACTTCTTGTACTTCTTTTGAAAAAGAGGAATGTGAAAGTTTTTCTAAAATTCCTTTAATGTTAAGAGAAGAGGGATAGACAGTGTTATCTGTTCTTGGATAAGAAGTTAAACCAGACATATACAGCTCTTCAGCAATAGTCATTGCTTTTGAAGCTGAAAGATTAAGATACGATGCAGCTTGAAGAAACGTAGTTGTGCTAAATGGGGCAGGGGGTCTTTCTTGTTCTACAGTTTTTTTCACATCAGTAATTGTTGCTTGTTTGCTGTCTTTGACTTTATTGTAGATTTCTTGTGCCTGTTTTTCATTCCATATTTGACCTTCGACATGTACTACATCAAACAGTGTTTCTTTTTTTAATGTAGCAATTATCTTCCAAAACGTTTTCGGGTTAAAATTTTGAATTTCTTTTTCTCGCTCGACAAGAATTGCTAGAGTCGGTGATTGAACCCGTCCGATTGAGAGAAAATCCTTTCCCAAACGATTGGAAGTAAGTGAGATAAAACGTGTTAAAACAACACCCCAGACAAGATCAATGACTTGACGTGCTTCTCCAGCATTGGATAGATCGTAATCAACATCGGTTAAATTATCAAAAGCGTTTTTTATCTCATAACCAGTAATTGCACTAAATTTTGCTCTCTTTATTTGGTTAATATTCTTGTTATATTTTTTTATAAGATCAATAGCTTCAACACCAATGAGCTCGCCTTCCCGATCAAAATCAGTTGCGATTATAAGATAAGGATTTTTATCAACAAGCGTTTTCAGAGCCGCTGCAATGTCTTTTTCACTAACCTTCTTACAAGGTTCAATATCAATAAGATTTCGTGGCGGTATATTCCCCCACAAGTTATATTCTGCAGAATAATCAAGATTTATGATGTGTCCTCGTAGCCCAACGACTTTCCATGTTTCATCATCTTTTGTGAACTCATAAACAGGTGTTCTTCCCATCCGTATGCTTTTTGATTTTCCATTAGAAAGAATGTATGCAATTCGGTTTGCAGCAATGTTTTTTTCACAAATCACTAGTTTCATTGGTATACCACTTGTTTGGAAGTTCAACATAAAAAGATGATATAATTAGTTTACGATAGCGGATTTTTGAGTTGAAACTATTTATATAGAGAGAGTATTTCCTGGTTTTGTTACCATGAAAATTCAGATAATAATGGGTTCGAAATCAGATATGCCCGTGGCTGAAAAAGCAAAGAAAATACTTGAAGGATTTGACGTTGACTATGACATAACTGTTGCATCAGCTCATAGAACACCGGATGTTCTTAAAGAGCTTGTTAAGAAATGCGATGCAGATGTTTTTATAGGTATTGCAGGGCTTGCTGCAGCGCTCCCTGGGAGTATTGCTGCCCATACCATTAAGCCGGTGATTGGTGTCCCGGTTAGTGGTAAAGTAAATCTTGATGCGATACTATCGATTATTCAGATGCCGCCGGGAATACCTGTTGGTGCCGTTGGACTTGACCGTGGAGATAATGCTGCATTACTTGCTGTTGAAATGCTAGCAATAAAAGACGAAACACTTGCAAAACAGATGCAGGCATATCGAGCAGACATGAGAAAAAAGGCACTTGCTAAATAGAGGGAGAATATGTTTGATGCTGAAAAATTCATTGAAAAAGCAGTTCCTAAATTACGTGAGGAAATACAAGGCAGAGCGTTAATTGCATTTTCAGGTGGGGTGGATAGTACGGTCTGTGCTGCTCTTGTTAACCAAGCGGTTGGTGATCAGTTAATTGCAGTTCATGTCGACACTGGATATATGCGAAAAAACGAATCTGAACACGTTAAAAAAATGATGAGTAGTATGAGGCTTAATTTCAGATTTGTCGATGCTAGTAAGGATTTTTATGATGCTTTAAAAGGTGTTGAGGATCCTGAGAAGAAACGTAAGATAATTGGGAATAAATTTATACGATGTTTTGAAAAAGTTGCTAAAGATGAGAAGATAAAATGTCTTGTTCAGGGAACTATTGCTCCTGATTGGATTGAGTCTGGCGGGGAGCTTCGAGATACAATAAAATCCCATCACAATGTTGGTGGGCTTCCAGAAGATATGGAATTAAGACTTGTTGAACCGTTAAGGGATCTTTATAAGGATGAAGTAAGAAAGGTTGCAAGAGTTTTAGGTTTAAGTGTTTCTGAAAGACAACCGTTCCCGGGGCCTGGGCTTGCGATTAGAGTTATTGGGGAGGCAACTTTAGAAAAAACAGAAATTGTTCGTGAAGCTTGTGATATTGTAGAGAAAGAAATTGAACGTGCAGTAGAAAAGGGCCTTATGGAAAGGCCTTGGCAGTATTTTGCAGTTCTCATTCCAATAAAAACTGTTGGTGTACATGGTGACAAAAGAGCCTATGGCTATACAATAGCAGTACGTGCTGTGCAAAGTGTTGATGCAATGACATGTAAATATAGTGATATATCTCATGAAGTACTTGATGATATTTCTACTAAAATTACCAACACTTTGGGGGATAAAATCAACCGGATTGTCTATGATATAACAAATAAGCCTCCAGGAACCGTTGAATGGGAATAACATGGTTAGAATTTACGTTGTAGATAACGGCGGACAATGGACCCATAGAGAATGGCGAACTCTGAGAGATCTTGAGGTTGACACAAAAATAGTTCCAAACACCATATCTTTTACGGATCTATTAAAGGATAATGTGGATGGTTTGGTTCTTTCAGGTGGTGCTCCACGAATAGGTTTGGAGAGCGATCTTGGGAATTGTTCTGAATATTTAGAAAAAGCAGGTTTTCCGATTCTTGGTATTTGTGCTGGGCATCAGTTTATGGCCAGATTTTTCGGGGGGGAAGTAGAACCATCGAAGGTTCCGGAGTTTGGTAAAATAGAACTCACGTTACTTAAAGAAAAGGATATGCTTTTTGAAGGTGTCTCTAAGAAATCTATTGTGTGGGAATCCCATAACGATGAAGTAACGTTATTGCCAAATGAATTTGAATTATTAGCTGAAAGCGAAAACTGTAAAATACAGGCAATGCGACATAAGAAAAAACCGTTTTATGGTCTGCAGTTTCATCCAGAAGTAGAGCATACAGAATATGGTGAGCGGATTTTCAAGAATTTTGTAAAGATATGCAGAAAATAATGATTTACTTCCATCTTTTAAAAAAGTATTGAAAATCAGGCATTTCTCTCTAAAGTCCCAAATCTTAGGTAATATGGGCCATTCCTTCTTTTTCATTTTCTGAGAGTACGGGAATAAAACGTGAAATAATCGAT
>JAUWCF010000015.1 GCA_030609445.1 Thermoplasmatota archaeon
GGAGCAAGTATGGCTATTGCTGTACAAGCAACCGATATTTTACTGTGTGCAAAGGAAGTAAGTATCCCTGTTTTTGCTGAACACTTTGATCCAATCACACCAGGTAGTCACACAGGGTGGACATTACCTGAAGCAGTAAAAGAAGCAGGAGCTATTGGAACATTAATAAATCACAGTGAACATCGACTAAAACTTGCAGATATCGATGCTTGTGTTACAAAATCAAAACAGATAGGTCTTGATCACATCGTCTGTACAAACAATGTTGCGACATCAAAAGCTGCAGCAGTATTCTCACCAAACTTTATTGCAGTAGAACCACCTGAGCTTATAGGAGGAGATATTTCTGTAACTTCTGCAGATCCAGGTATTGTCAGTGGCAGTGTAGAAGCGGTACAAAATATAGATAAAAACGTAAGAATTCTCTGTGGAGCAGGTGTAAAAAACGGAAAAGATGTCGCAAAATCAATAGAACTAGGTGCCGAAGGTGTACTTCTAGCAAGTGGTGTTGTCAAAGCAAAAGACAAAGAAAGCGTACTACGAGATCTAGCATCAGGCGTATAAATTACAAATCTTTCAACTGTCGTATCGCTTCAGCATAATTGCTGCTTTTAAAAATAAAACTTGCTGCAACAAGTACGTCAGCACCATTTTCTTTTACGATACCTGCATTTTCTTTATTGATTCCGCCATCAACCTGAAGATATATCTTCTTCTTTGTCTTCTGAATTAACTCTTCAGCCTGTTTTATTTTAGGCAGGACATCTTTTATAAAACTCTGCCCGGAAAAACCAGGGTGAACAGACATAATAAGTATCAGATCTACATCAGGAATTACTTCATATATAACGTCAAGAGAGGTTTCTGGGTTAACTGAGATTCCTGCTAGACATCCGCTATCTTTTATCTTTTGTATAGTTGTTTTCAAATCATTGTCACATTCAGCATGAATTGTTATGAGATCAGCACCAGCTTTTGCAAACTGACTAATATAACCTTCAGGGTTTTCTATCATAAGATGACAGTCAAACAGCAACTTTGATGTTTTCCTAATACTTGCTACGATAACGGGACCAATTGTAATATTTGGGACAAAATGACCATCCATCACGTCGATATGTATCCACTTAGCACCTGCCTTTTCAACAGCTTTAATTTCTTCACCGAGCCTTGAAAAATCTGCAGATAAAATCGAAGGAGCTACAATAACCATATATTATCAAAAAAGATATCGTATAATGCTTTATAAACCCAAATGTTTTCTACTTGTTTTTCTGTTGCAATTCTGTCAAAATGACATTTTGACAGGTTACACTTTTATAGGGGTTTTGCAATGCCGCCATCAACACCAATACGGCAGACTAACGCTTTTTTTCCCATAAAGTCTGCCGCGTCCCATCCATTTTTCTCCAAGAAAATTTATTTGACGAGGATTCGAATATACAGTTAAAGCTATAAAGAAATAGATGTTTAATCCTTTTGATTCCATTTGAAGGTTGACAACATGAAAGAATTAGAAAAAATAAAATCTGTCTGTCCTGCATGCTATAAAGATGGGACGATCCAACAAATCGATGCTAAAATCGTTGAAGAAGATGGAAAGGTTTGGATAACAAAAACGTGCAGTAAACATGGTTCATTCAAAGACATCTACTTTAGTGATGTCAATCTTTATAAAAAATGGATGAAATATGAAGTCACAGGAACAGATTCACCTGATGTGAAAACAACATTGTTCGGTGAACCAGAACTTTATTCAAAACATAAATCCCAAAGTGTTCTCACTAATCTTCTGATAACCAACAGATGTAATCTACGGTGTAGTTATTGTTTTATGAATGCAGGTACATCAGGAGTTGTTTATGAGCCGACCCTTGATGAGATTCGGCAGTTAATGCAGCAGGCAAGGGATGAAAAACCAGTAGGCTCTAAAGCAATTCAGATAACAGGTGGGGAACCTACGGTTAGGGAAGATCTCTTTGATATTATTAGAATAGCAAAAGAGGTAGGTTTTTCTCATGTTCAGTTGAATACAAATGGTATAAAGCTTGCTGAAAGTGTTGAGTATTGTCAGCGTCTTAAAGATGAAAAAGTCAATACTGTCTATATGAGCTTTGATGGGGTTACCAAGGAGACAAATCCTTGGATAGAGCAATGCAAGCAGGCAATAGAAAACATGAGGAAGGTTAATTTGAAGCTTGTATTAGTTCCTGTGCTCATTGGTGGTAAAAATGTTCATGAGACCGGTAAAGTCCTTCGTTTTGCTTTTGATAATATTGATATTGTGCGAGGTGTTAATTTTCAGCCGATATCGTTCTGTGGCAGGGTAACAAAGATAAAGGATGAAAACCGTGAACGACAACGCGTGGACTATGCGAAAATGCTTGAAGAAATCGAAAAAGAATTTGATGGAGAGATTTCTCGTGATGATTTTTATCCTGTTCCGTTTGTGTTTCCAATCTCTAGGCTTATAGAAAGTTTGAAGGGTGATGATCAAGTTGAATTTACAGCACATCCAGGATGTGGCGGTGCAACCTATATCTTTTGGGAAGATGGAAAACCAGTACCTATCACGCGATTTATTGATGTTGAAGCTTTTATGGAATTTATTAATAAACAAAGCGAAAAGAAAGGGCCGTTTAAAAAAGTGAGGGTTGCTACTGCTTTTCTTAAGAAAATT
The DNA here is from genome assembly GCA_030609445.1 of Thermoplasmatota archaeon. Lineage (GTDB taxonomy): Archaea > Thermoplasmatota > E2 > DHVEG-1 > DHVEG-1 > JAUWYM01. The sequence continues at coordinate 2,681 of JAUWCF010000015.1, forward strand.
AATACGTTTGTTGATAAAGAGAAAGCACCACATGGTTTTGATTTAAAGAAAATACTTAAAGATGCAGCACTCGGTGGAAGCTACGATTCATTACGGGCATTTCATTATAATAGCCTTTTTGTTGGTTCTATGTGGTTTCAGGATTCTTTTAACCTTAATGTAGATCGTCTTCAGCGATGTGTCATTCATTATACAACACTTGAAGGGATTGTTCCCTTCTGTGCATATAATGGTCTTGGTTTTGGAGATAGAATACGTAAGAAACATTCACTTACTATCAAAGATTGGGAAAAGAAGACGGGAAGAAATATGAAGGATGATCTGTGGACGGAAGGACCGTTGGCATAATATTTTAGACGTGTATTTTTATACGGACTTCCAGGTTAAAATTTGGTTTTTGATTGCACCTGCCTCGTCAACACGTTTAACAGCTGTATTATTCGGAGCATTTTTCACGATCTTTGGGTCTTCATCTGCAATTCTTATGAGAACATCAATATATTCATCCAGTGTTTTCTTAGATTCAGACTCAGTCGGCTCAATCATTAATGCTTCTTTGACAATCAAGGGGAAATAGATAGTCGGTGGATGCAGTCCATAATCTAAAAGACGTTTTGCCACGTCAAGAGCTCTCACTCCTTTTTTGTTTAGAAGGTGTTCGCAACTCACGACAAATTCATGCTTCCGAAGCTCTTTATACGGCATATCATATTTTTTAGAGTCAACAATCTTTTTTTTCATATAATTAGCATTAAGTACTGCAATCTCTGAAGATTCTTTAAGTCCGTCACTACCCATCAGTAAAATATAGATATATGCTTTGAGAAGAACCGAAAAATTTCCATAGTGTGCCTTAATTTTTCCAATTGACTGGGAAACATCATAATCAAAACCATATTTATCCTTATGTTTTACAATTCTTGGCACTGGTAAAAACCGTTCAAGATTCTTTTTTACTCCAATTGGTCCAGATCCCGGTCCTCCTCCTCCATGCGGTGTAGAAAATGTCTTATGCAAGTTAAGATGTACAATGTCAAATCCCATATCGCCCGGTCTTGCCTTTCCCATAATAGCATTCATATTTGCTCCGTCATAATATAGTAATGCCCCTGCTTCATGAACCATCCTTGAGATTTCTAGAATATCTGATTCAAAAATGCCAAGTGTGTTTGGATTTGTAAGCATAAAACAAGCAGTTTTATCTGAAAGTGTTTTTTGTAACGCCTCTAAATCAACAGTGCCATCCTTTGTAGATAAAATCTCAATTATCTTATAACCAGACATGGTGACACTAGCAGGATTTGTTCCATGGGATGTAGATGGAAGTATTATCTCATTTCTATCAAAATCCTTATTTGACTTGTGATACGCTCTTGCTAAAAGCAATCCTGTGAACTCTCCTTGTGATCCAGCTGCGGGTTGAAGAGTAAAACTATCCATCCCTGAGATTTCACAAAACATCTGTTCAAGTTCATACATCATCTGTAGATTTCCCTGAACTGTTGATTCATCTTGATAAGGATGAGTCATGGAAAAACAATCCCAACTACTGATTTCATTACATATCTTTGGGTTGTATTTCATAGTACAAGATCCAAGTGGATACATTCCAGTATCAATTCCATAATTCATCTGACTAAGTCTGAAGAAATGTCTCACAATTTGAGTTTCATCAAGAGTAGGAATGTTAATTGTTCTTTTCCGCTGAAGTGCAGGAGGCAACATATCCAAAGGTTTACCTTTACTTTTATCACCTAATTCGTTAAGTAAAGGTTCATCGTATGTTGCGCTTCTATACATCAGTAAACCTCCTTCATTACAGAAAGTAACCTTGCTATAGATTTTTCATCGTGCATTTCTGTAACTCCGAACAGTAAGCAGTTTTTTAGTTCAGATGAGATATCATTTAAAAGAAGCCCGCCTTGAATCCCGTTTTTTAACAGTTTTTTATTCAATGCTATTGTGTCAGGACATTGAATAACAAACTCGTTGAAATGAATGCTGCTAAATACCTTTTCATAACCATCTAATGATGCGATTTTTTTTGCCAATATTTGTCCTTTTTCAAAATTGATTCTTGCTAGTTCTTCTAAACCTTTTCCTCCAAAAAGTGCAAGAAATACGGTTGCAGCGAGAGCGTTTAATCCTTCATTTGTACAAATATTACTAGTGGCTCTGCCTCTTCTAATATGTTGTTCTCTTGTTTGCATCGTCATACAAAAGGCTCTTTTACCATCGCTATCTTTTGTCAACCCTATGATGCGTCCAGGAATCTGCCTTAAATGCTCCTTTTTACACGCAAAAATGCCTAACGTCGATCCACCAAAATCTGTTGAATTTCCAAAGCATCTCCCTTCACCTATTACAATATCTGCACCGTATTTACCAGGAGCTTCTGCAATGCCTAGAGATAACGGATCAACACCAACGACAAAAAGCGATTTGTTTTCTTTTACAATGGAAGAAATTTCTTCTACATCATCTTCAAATACGCCAAAAAAGTTAGGATTTTCAATATAAATTCCAGAGGTATCGTCATCAATCTTTTTCTTTAAATCACTGATATCAATTTTTCCGGTATTTTTGTCATAATCAATTTCTTTAATCTTTATTTCGGCACCATTGGTATAATTTTTTAAAATACTTCTTTTGTCCCTTGAGATATTCTTTGGAATGACAAACGTTTTTCTTCTGTTGATACGGGTACACATAAGTGCTGCCTCGCCGATGGATGTTGCCCCATCATATAATGAAGCATTGGAAACATCCATCCCCGTAATTTCTGCAATTATTGACTGATACTCAAACATTGCCTGTAAAAATCCTTGAGATGCTTCAGGCTGATATGGGGTGTATGAAGTATAGAATTCAGATCTTGAAATAATTGATTTAACTGCTGCTGGAATATAATGTGGTTTTATTCCGCCGCCTAAAAAATTTGGCATTTCAAAAAAAGTTTTATTTTTGTTCCCTAACATTCTCAACCGCTCTTCTACTTCTTGTTGTGATAGTCCATTTGGTAGAGTCAAGTTTTTTATACGTATCTTTTTTGGAATGTCCGAAAACAATTCGTCTATATCGCTGAGTCCTATTTCTTTGAGCATAACTGTCTTATTTGCAGAGTTAGGAATGAATTTCATGCTACCGTGTATATTGTAACAGTATACTATATTTTTGATATCTCACTTGATTTCTTAACTGGTTTGTATCTAAAAATATTGAAAAAATTGAGGAGTATATTATATACTAACTGCTGGAGTTAAGAATGTATACTTATTTTATTAATTTTTGTTGTCCAATAATTATACTCCCAATGTGAATTTAAACATAAACCAACTGATAAAAACCATGATGAAAACATGTTTGACACTAGCGGTAAATGTACCATCTTCAAACACTCCTGCAACAAGACCTGATCCGAACCCTTGGATAATACATGCATAAAAGAACGTTGTCGTGATTTCTTGTAATGAAGCAAGAGTACCTCCTCCACCCATAACGCCTTGCATACCCGTTCCACCCTCTCCGACCATGGCAGGTATAAAGCTTGTACATAATATGAGAAGGATTGCTAAAAAGACGAACATACCAACATAAACAACAACGACATATGAAGCCATATTGGTTTTCCGTTCAGCCTCAAGCATCTTAATCTCCCGAGCATCTTTTGCAGCAACATCAAGGACGTCTGCAACATTTCCTCCGCTTTTACTTGCCTCAATAATCAGTAAAATTGTTCGTCTGATAGCTTTTGTTTGTACTCTCTCTGAAAAAGCAAGTAATGCATCAGAGACATTACTTCCCCATGAGACCTGCTGAGAAATCTTTTGGATCTCAGGAGTAAGTATCCCATAGTTCCCTTTCGAGGCAAAAAGAATTGATTTTGTAAACGTCATCCCTGCACGCCGGGATTCTGCAAGATCACGGACAAAATCAGGAAAAATACTGTCTATCTTAAAAATCATTCTAATGCGAATCGTTTCATAAAACCCATAGATGCCAGTGCCTGAAAGCGCTGCAAAAATGAGGAAATCAACAGCTGTGAAACCTATCTGTAAAACACCAAGAAACGATAGCAATGCAAGAACAACAAATATTACAACGGAACTAATAGTTGCAATTATTACGATAAGTCGATTAACCTGACCTGTAATGATAAGGTGCTTTATAAAACTGTAGTTCTTTGCAGCATCTTCTGATGTGTCCTCAATCTTTTTTGAGGCAGCTGCCTTTTTTAACTCATCATCCTTTTTTTTACTACCAAACATACATCACACCATCTGACACATTGATTTAATTACAAACGAAAAACCTCCATGGATAAGAGGTACAATCATAAAAATCATAATATAGAGAAACATACTATTCCAATCTCCACTTATAATCATCATAAGTGGAATAACAATTAGTAACAACAATATCCCTGCAACTGCTGTGGTCACATAACTCTCTGCCATAATTCCAAGGCTTTCCATAAGCTGTTTCTGCATCTGTCTATTCTCCACCAGATATTGTTCTGCTTTAGACATAAAATATGCTTTAAGAGAGCCTCCTGATGTAACTGTGACAACAAGTCCTTGTAAAAACTCTTTAAATTTCTTTGAAGGCGTTCTTTCAATATTATTTCGAATTGCTGTTAGGATATCAATACCCAGAACTGCAACATCTCTATAAATCCATGATGACTCTTCTTTAATCTCGCCATATGTATCCTGTTTTGAAAGGCTTTTAAAAATCTCTGTAGGTGTAACACCTGCAGAAGACATAGCTGAAATAAAATTAAGAGCATATGCAAGATTTACATCAATTTTTTTCCCACGTGCTTTTGCCCTGCTTCTCGGAATCATCAAAGAGATGTAATAGATAAGTAGACCTACGCCTATGGGAATTAAAAGGAAAAACATTGCCAACACACCAGTTAGATGGATATCGGCTAAAGGAAGAAGCAGAAAGACAAAGAAAAATATAAACGCTGCAGTAGCAATAAATCCTACAAGTGCAGAAAACATGACAACGGCAAGGTATGCTCCTGCTCTCAGCTCCATATGTGCAGATTGTAAGTTTTTTTTCAGATTTTCATTTACTTTTTCTTCTGCAAGTTGTCCAAACCAGCCGTAACACATTTTTTGAAAATTAGTTAGTGCTATGGGAATCCCTCCTAAAATTTATTTTTTTTCTTAACATCATCCGATTGGACTCTTTTCTCATCAAGCTTGACAGGTTCTTTTTCATCTGTTTTTTCACTCTTTTTCTTTACTAGCTGTACCTTATCATTATTAATTTGTTCCATAAGCCGATCTGGTACTTCAGTATATAAAGAAACAACCTTTGCGACATCATTAAACTCTCTAATATTGTTTTTTCGCATCCAATGAAGTACAGTTAATCTCCTTTTAAGCTCCTTCATCATCTCTTCTTTATTCAGATCATACAGCTTTCGAACACGCTCTAAAATATAGCTTTTCCCTGAGTAAATAAACTTGTCTGTTGCAGGATCCCAATGAAATACCTCATTGGTAAGTATTTCTTTTGTTGTAGGATCAATATCAATAATCTCTACAATCTGTTTACATCGTCGCACCAGTTTGTTACCCACCTTCGTATTTATCTGTATAAACGCAATATCCAGCGACGCGAGCATAATACGTGGGACGTCAATTGGTTTTCCTTCAAGTCTATGGATTAGAGCTCTCGTAGAGTCCGCATGAAACGTAGAATATGTTGTATGGCCTGTGGCCATTGCTTGGAAGAAGACATAGGCTTCTTGCCCTCGGATTTCACCAACGAGGATATATTCAGGACGCTGTCGAAGTGCAGTCTTCATAAGATCAAATAAATCGATTTCACCGACCATTTTATCATTAACAATCTCACCGAACCCCGAACGAGCAACACCTGGGATCCAGTTGGGATGTGGAAGATTAACCTCTCGTGTTTCCTCAATAGATACGATCTTTGCCTCTCGGGGGATAAACAGACAAAGTGCATTCAGTGTTGATGTTTTTCCTGCAGCTGTACCTCCAGCAATGAGTGCGTTGATTCCATTTTCAACAGCCAGCCACATATATACAACCATTTCAGCAGACATCGTATTATATTCAATAAGGTCTGTTGCAGTGATAGGATCCGAACGAAACTTTCGTATAGTAAATGTAGAACCCCGTGTCGTAACGGTATTACTCAGTGTCATCTGAATTCGAGATCCATCAGGCATTGTTGCATCAAGCATGGGTTCTGCAATGGAGATATGTTTTCCGCATTTCTGAGCAAGTTTCACTACGAAATCAGAAAGCTCGTTCTCATTATCAAATTGGACGTTACTTTTCAATGAACCGTATTTCCTGTGGAACAAAAACAGCGGCACACCAGAACCATCACATGAAATATCTTCTATGTTTGGGTCCCTCATCACTGGATCTATTCGTCCATATCCTAAAAACTCCCTTTTCACATAATAGAGCAATTTCTTTTTAAAAATGCTGTCGGCTTTAATTTCATAATCCAATAGTACCTGATCGATATGTTTGATTAGTAAACCTTCGACACTATCTGATTCAACTTCATCCAAACGAACGTTAATTAATTTAACCAATGTCTCTTTGATAAATCGAAGGATTTTTTCCTCTGGTTCAGTTAAAATCGGTTCAATAACTCGATAATGTTGATCCAACGTTTCAGGATCTTTCAGAATCTTGATAAATGCAAAAGGCTCTTTGACTGGGTAAAAATCAATCTCATTTAAATTCCCAAAAAAAATTTTACCGTTATTGCCACAATTGTTGCATTTAACTTCGACGATATCGCCTTTTTCACCCGTGCAAGAGATCTTTGATTTGCACTCGGGGCAAATAGCAATTTTTTTGATCACCGCAATTTACCGTCCTGTATCTTCTCCATAAGTTGGGCAGGATTTTCAACATATCGAGCAATAAGCCTTGATGCCTTCTTGAACTCTCTCACATTGTTTTTGTTCATCCAGTCTAAAAGCTGAGATCTTCTTTTGAGTTCCTGAGATATCTCTTCCCGGCTAAGGTCTTTCTCTGCCCGTATACGCTCTAGGATATAGCTTTTACCGTTATATGTAAATGTATCATCGACAGGATCCCAACGAAACACCTCATTGGTAAGTATCTCTTTTGTCGTAGGATCAATATCGATTATTTCAATAATCTGTTTACATCGCCGTGCTCTCTTATTTCTAATTCGGGATATTATCTGAATGCAGACAATGTCTAAAGCTTGAAGCATAATACGAGGGATATTAATTGGTTTTCCTTCAAGTCTGTGGATTAGAGATGCAGCGGAATCTGCATGAACTGTCGAATATGTTGTATGGCCTGTGGCCATTGCTTGAAAGAGGACATAGGCTTCTCGCCCTCGGATTTCACCAACGAGTATATATTCCGGTCGTTGTCGAAGTGCAGCTTTCATAAGATCATACATATCTATCTCCCCAGTAACTTTACCGCCGACGACCTCGCCAAATCCAGAACGAGAAACACCAGGAATCCAGTTGGGATGTGGAAGATTAATCTCTCGTGTTTCCTCAATAGATACGATCTTTGCCTCTCGGGGGATAAACAGACAAAGTGCATTCAGTGTTGATGTTTTTCCTGCAGCTGTACCACCTGCAACAAGAGC
>JAUWCF010000176.1 GCA_030609445.1 Thermoplasmatota archaeon
ATCTAGGGAAGATGTAAAGTGATAGGATAGAAACATTAAATGTCTAAAAGAATTATGATTGTAGACGATGAAGAAGATATTCGAGTTTCTGTAGGGCAGATATTCAAAGTTAGTGGCTACGAAGTGACAAAAGCAGAAGACGGAAATGATTGTTTGAATAAATTGGAACGTGCAATTCCTGATCTCATCATTCTTGATATTATGATGCCAGGAATGAACGGATGGAATGTTGCTGCACGAATAAAAGAGAATTCAAAATGGAGCAAAATCCCTATCGTTTTTTAACTGCAAAAGGAGACGAGATGAGTATTGGCATGGATGGACTTGCCTCGAAAGAATATATCATAAAGCCTTTTGATATCATCAAACTAAAAGAAAGAGTTGAAGAAATTCTTAATAATAAGTAGGATAAAAAACACTACCTTATTCCTTTTTTACAGCTACTACAAACACCATGTTCTCTATCAAAACATATGTTACATACAAGTTTCCCACAGAGATGACAAGTAAACATGGCACCAGGTTTTCCACAAATACTACAAAGACCAAGCAAATCTACCATTTTTACTCCTTTCCAAAGGAAACAAGTTTTTTTCGTAATTCATCAAGTGGTATGTCAGTTACAACAAGCGGTATGTTTTCCCGGTTGGCAAGTTGAATTGCAAGAGGATCCACCGCACCGGGGTTATGATACACAACAATAGATGGTTTCACCGGATGAATCCGTATCGCAATCATTGGACTTCTCCCATATCGGATTCCGGTAAATATCAAGGCTCTTTCTGTGCTCCATCCATAAAGAGTTGAATAGCTCGTCGAATTTATCGTCTTAATTATCTCGACACCATCAATAAGTGTAAATCCTTTTATGTTCGTTTTCATATCTGTTTTTGATGTCAAAAGTTTTCCACAAAGCCCTTTAACAAAAATTTTAATAGGAATCGAATAAGGATATTCCATAATGTCTAAGATTCCCTCTTGATTTTTTGTAATAAACTGATATTTTCGTAGTATTTTTCCGTTGTTTTTCTTTTTATCTATCCCTAAAAAAGCCTCGATTATTTTTTTAACTATAAGTATACCGGGAGATTTTCTCCGTCCTGACTCGTAGTCGCTGATTACACTAGGAGATAGTTCCAAAAAATTTGCTAGTTCTGTTTGAGAGATATCAAATGCTGTGCGCCACTTTCGAATCGTCTGCCCCGGTTTAGGACTTAAGGTGATTTCTCCAGCTATTTTTTCTGCCAACACATCTTTAACATTCATGAGAACTCCCCAAAATATCAATCTATCTTATTTCTCATTATGTCGATAGAGATATCGGCAATATATTAAAAATCTTTCTGAAAAGAAAAAAGTGACTTTGTTATCTGTCTTCTTCCCACCCATACTTGAAGACCCAGGACATAAAATCTTCACCGTCTTCAACGATAACAGATCCTGCATTGATTTCATTTTTTCCGTCGTTATCACAATCACCGATACTGAGAACCGCAAGATGGCCAAATGTTTCATCAATAATTGACTCTTCCTCATATGTATCACCGTTCCACTGAAGAATATGTATGACATCAGTTCCAGCACATACCTCAGGGATACCGTCATCATCAACATCGCCAACGTCTAAAGCTTCAATAAGTACACCTTCTCCCGGCCACTCCTTCTGAAATTTTATCTCATAACCGGCTTCATTCCACTCAAAAATCGTGATTCTTGGAGAGTAATACCCAACATGTATCTCATTTTTACCATCCATATCACTATCTTTACATATACAGGCAAACGGATGATTCTCCCAGTCATGGCCAGGATCATTTAATATAATTGTTGACTCAAACTGTTTTGTTTCTTTATTCCAATCAAGAACAACAACTTTATCTCCTGAACCAAGGACTATTTCGTTTTCTCCATCCTGGTCAGTATCTCCCATTCCTGCCATAAACACTTCACCGTTTATGCCAGGATCATCCCAATCAGCAACTTTGACAAGCCGCCAGCCATTCCATTTAAAAACAACAATTTCAGGGATGGAACGTGTCCAATCACGACAACTTAAAATCAATTCGTTTTGTCCATCGTTATCACAATCTCCAATATAACAATCAGGACTTCCTCCACCATTCCACTCTACCCAAGGGTTCCACCCAATGATTCTATATCTCCCTGCAATCCATTTATGAACCGTGGCATACCAAGATACAGCTATCTCATTTTGCCCATCTCCTGTCAAATCCCCGATTGCAAAACCATCGGCATCAAGCCGTCTAAACGGATAAAACGGACAATGCAGAGAATGAGTCTGTTCGTAGGTTCGTTTTGATTCAGACCACTCATACACCCTAAGAACAGCATCTCTGCCGCCAATCAGTAACTCGTTGTCCCCATCATTATCACAGTCACCTATAGGTTGAGGTCCTTCATATCTAGCTCCATAACCTGGATTGGACCCATAGTTCATCTCCCATTGAATGCCATAATCATCATTATGATTCACAGGCACCGCTGCTTCATTTCCCTTGGCGACTGCAAAGCTATTTTCATTTGCCCCGGCCATTCCAAAACAAACTAACGTTAAACATAGGATCAAAAAGATTGCCGTTATT
>JAUWCF010000204.1 GCA_030609445.1 Thermoplasmatota archaeon
GCCGGTCACAGTTCAATATTAGAACTGACACAAAAAAATAATATAAAAAAAGGAAGTATTGTATGTATAAAGAAAATAGAGGATCACCACGAGAAATGCACAAAGTAACTTGCGCTGATTGTGGAAAGGAAACAGAAGTACCTTTCAAACCAGATGGTAGCAGACCCGTATATTGCAGGGATTGTTTTCAAAAACATAAACCAAAACGGTTTTAGTAGAAATAGTGAATTTTTATTTTGAATAAATTATTTTTTACGAACCTATCATCTATTATTTTTTTAATTTCAAAAATTTTTAAAGGATGTGGAAAGTATAAAAGGAACTGTTAAATGGTACAACATCCGGGAAGGATATGGATTTATAGGCAACGCAGATGGAAACGATGTTTTTGTTCATAAAACCGAGATACCTTTTTGGAGCATCTTTCTAAGCACTGGAGATAAAGTTGAATACATACCAGAAAATACAATAAGAGGAACCAAAGCAACTAAACTAAAAATACTATAAAAAAACCTAGTAAGTATTATTTAATTAGATTGTTTCATCTACCATTGGGATTAGTTGTTTATCTTTGAATCCTCGTTGTTGCATTGCGCCAGATGGACATGAGCTAACACATGTACCACAACCCTGACATAACCCTTCATTCACCTTTACATGAATCGCCTGTTTACCATTAATGGTCTCTTCAACCGAATCAATCGCATTATAAGGACAGGTTGAAATACACATTTTACATCCGCTACACAGATCCTCGTTAACCACTGCAATATTTGGTTCTGCTGTAAGTTTTGGCTGTGCAAGAATTGTCGCTGCACGTGCAGCTGCTGCCTGTGCCTGATAAATCGATTCATCAATAAACTTTGGCGCATGACAGCTCCCTGCAACAAACACCCCGCGAGTAGAAAAATCAACAGGACGTAGCTTCACATGAGCCTCTAAAAAGAAACCATCGTCATTCACAGGCACTTTTAGCATTTGCCCAATATCTTGATTTGATTTATTGGGATCAAGCCCTGTTGACAACACTAAATGATCAACAGGTATCTCCAACTTTTTATCAAGCATCGGCTCATAGATTTTCACGAGCAACCGATCATTCAAAATCACTTCTGGCTTCTTATCAACATCATACTGTAAAAACATCACACCTTTCTCACGAGCCTCTTTATAGAACTTCTCCTTAAACCCATATGTCATCAGATCACGATACAACACAAAAACTTCAGCATATGGGTTCAACTCCTTGATCTTAATTGCGTTTTTCACTGCTTGCATACAACAAATTCGACTACAATACGGCCTTTGTTCATCTCGTGACTCGACACATTGAATCATCACAAAAGTTTCACCATCCGGGATATCTTCAGGCTGGCTTTCACTCAATTTTTTTTCTAATTCTGACTGTGTCAACACTTGTGGATTCTTACCATAAAGATATGAATTTGGCTTATATTCATCAGCACCAACTGTAACAACAATTACTCCATGACTAAACTTTACTTTTCCTTTCGGCGTTTTAATTTTAGATTCATAACTCCCCACATAACCATTCAAAGATTCCAATGATGAACTTATATACGCCTTAATAAGATCATGTTTTTGAACTTTCTCCACGGTTTCTTTGAGCAACTGACCAATATCGATACCATCTACTGTATAGTATACCTTGTTCAGATATCCTCCAAGCATCGGTTCTTTTTCAACTAATGCAGTCTCATAACCTTGATCCGCCAAGGATAAAGCAGCAGTCATACCAGCAATCCCGCCACCTATAACCAATGCCTTTTGCGTAACCGGGATTTCTGCTTCTTGTATCGGCTGCAGAAAACGGGTTTTTGCTACATTCATCGCAAT
>JAUWCF010000211.1 GCA_030609445.1 Thermoplasmatota archaeon
AATATTTGCAATAATGATTTGTTTCTACAACCAAAAAGAAAAGTAAACGTTTATGGATATTAAGGTCAAAAGTACTCTCTTTGGAAACAAAGATTGTTAGTATGAAAGAGATGATTGAGTAGTAATATATGAGGTGATTTGATGCGAAAAGAGTTGGATAAGCACTATAAAGCAGCAAAGATTTCAGCTGCCGATAAAGTAAAGAAAACAAAGGCCCAAATTAATGTTATTAAAAACAAGCTTTTCAACATGGATATCTCACAGCGAATGGAGATTATTCTAAGGTATCGTATAAGATTTCTTTCAATAGTTGCTGGTTTTGTAGCACTAGTCACACTGTTTATTATGTCTCAGGAACCGTTATACTTGATAGTCTCTTTGGTGACTGGGCTGATTGCAATGGTTGTTGATTTTTTCATAGAGTATAGCGGGATATCTAAAAGAGCATGGGATTATCCTGCTACGTATCTTTCTTTTAGAAAGGTTCCTGTTGAAGTTCCTCTCTTGTTTTTTAGCTGCGGAATACTTGCAACCTTTGCACTATTCTGTTTTTCGGCACAACCAATGGTTATGATAATCTCGACTCCAATAATAGCTGGATTCAGTTACGTTCAAATTGCTCTTTTTCTCATAGGTGTATTCTTTATGTTCCAGTATTTCACAGGAACAGTTAAGAGCTTAGTTTTTTGGGCGCTTCCCATCAGTATTGCTTTATATCTTTCATATTCAGAACCTTGGGTGCTTGTAATATCTATATTTCCTATGTATCTAGATTATTATCTTGAAAAACGCTTAGTCAAATCTGCCCATATCAAGTACGATAAATATGGTGAGGAGGTAGCAACTAACGTTGCTATTAGCTATTTTCCTGCAACATTATTCATTTTAGGGGTTGTAGCTATATTATTGCATCTATTAACTGTGTAACATATGGAAGAAGTCATCCTTACAGCCATCAGACAAGCAATGCTGTTAGAAAATCGAATGTTTTTTAGCACAATGATTTATGGGTGTTTTTCTTGGTAAGATTTTTGTTGATGTTTTTTGAACAGGAAAATTACAAAATGAAAGCCAAATGCCAAGTTTAACTTGGGTTAGCCCTGTTTTTTGTCCCCATTAAAAAATAAGTGAAGAACATCTATCTATTTTTCCTTTTTAATATTTATTTTGAAAAATCAAAAAGACTAGATGTGATGTTAAGCATCCGTTAACTATATTTACCTATTACATCACCAACGAAGAAAACCAAACCCACGAAAAAATAGCAATTGTAACCTTCTTTCCTTCAAATGCAACATCCATCTCTATAACATGCGAGATAGCTTCTACTCCTCAAAAACATTCAGAGGGACTAATGAATCGAGCAGAACTGCCAGACGATAAAGGAATGCTTTTTCTATATGAAACCCCGCAAAACTTATCCTTTTGGATGAAAAACACATTGATTCCGTTAGATGTCATTTTCTTAGACGAAACCAGAATTGTCATCAACATAGAATCTGCTGAGATAGAACCAGATGTATCTGATAAAGACCTGAAAAGATACAATAGTACATCTCCTGCTCAATTTGTTGTAGAAATAAATCAAGGCCTTAGCATATTATATGGAACAGATGAAGGAACACTTGCGTTCGTTGAATATATGTAGATTTAAAAAGGAGTAAAAAGCGCCGAGGAAGAGATTT
>JAUWCF010000131.1 GCA_030609445.1 Thermoplasmatota archaeon
ATCTACGTCCCGATGGTCGACCAATTGAGAAGTTTCAATATAGGATGTTTGTAACAAGGCGAGTTAAACCTATTTTTCCTGAGTATCAACCATATGTATCAAGACATTGGTGTGCAATAGGAAAACTAATCAATACCAAACTTGAGACAAAAAGATTTGATATTTATGATGTAAGAGACTGGCTTGGACATAGCGAGATCCAGACTACAATGACTTATGTTCGTGATGCTAAACAATACATGAGACAGTCGCCTTTTGACTGGTTTAAATACATCATGAAAAAAGGATAAGGTAAAACTTTTATCAAAAAGGTCTGTTTCACCTGGAGTTTCTCCTTATACAGAGTATGGGCCTGCTGAGATTTGAACTCAAGTCTATGGCTCCCGAAGCCACAAGGATGCCAAGCTACCCTACAGGCCCCAACTTTGAATAACAAAAAGAGAAAAGATAATAAGATGTTTTTGGTAAAAACAAATAACTGTTTATTTCAGTTTTTTCAGAAGTTTTCCAAATTCATCATATTTTTTCGTAAGAATGTTAACAGATTCTTTGAGTGCGTCTTTGGCATTGAGTGAGCCATCTGTTTCAAAGCTAAACGTAATCTTTGTTGGATCCCTTTTAATTGTGATAAAATCAACTTCTGCCTTGTCGATGTATGATTCTAAAACAGGAAGTTTTGTAATATCTTTCATTTCAAGTTTATTTGCTTTCAGCTCAACAAAATCTTTAGGCAGATCTTTGATGAAATCTTTTACTTCATCCATTCGTTTCTTATCCACTTCGATAGAGACATCCATCGTATATGTTGGTGCGAGAACCGTCTGCCATTTCGCATGATTTCTTGCCATCCCAAGAACCGCCTCGACCTCTAGGATGATCCGCTGATCTTTTGAAAGCTCTACTATCGGTATTTTGCCTTCTTTTATCGCAAAGCTTTCATGTTCTGGCTGCAGATCTCCAGAATAGACAACACCTTCTTCCTCTTTACTCAATGTGTATCGGACTGTACAACTTGGGCATCCTTTACCTTTACATTTACAGTCTTTTCTGAATGTTAATAATTGTAGATCTGTTGGTATAGGAATCAATCCAAGCCTGTGGGTGATAATTTCATCAAAAAGCGGGCTTGTATTATCATAGATGATTACGTCATCAATTGCGAGTTTCGGAAGTTCAGAAAGCATGATTCTTCGTAGAGTGTTAACAAAATAGACGTTAGTGTCTTCTATTTTTATAACGCATTTATTTCCTTTCAGTTCTATGTTTTTTACTTTCATGTGTTCACCTTAGATACGTCTCCCTCGCTTTCCGCCTTTAGCTTTTGTTCCATCATGCGGATGTGGTGTTACATCTTCGATATTACCAATGCGAAGACCTGCTCGTACAAGTGAACGTATGGCAGTCTGAGCACCACGACCTGGAGAGCCGCCTTTCTTTCCACCCTTTCCTCTGATGCGTACATTAACACTGTCAAATCCTTTTTCCATAGCTGCATCAGCTACAGTTTGTGCAACCTTCATTACAGCATATGGTGATCCTTCATCTTTTGCAGATTTTGTTACCATTCCACCTGAAATACGTGCAATGGTTTCAGCACCAGTTAAATCGGTTATTGTAATAATGATGTTGTTAAAAGATGAATAAATATGTGCGATGCCTTTTCGTCCCATGGTTAGTTCCCTCCTTCTTTCTCATTTGATTTTTTGTTTTTTGTTTCAGGTTTTTCAACAGGTTCTGTTTTCTCCTTAGCAGATTCTTTTTTTATCTCTGAAGGAAGTTCAGGTTTTTTATCTTCAGATGGTTTCTCTTTTTTGTCATCCTCAGATTGTTTTACTGGTGTTGTTGTTTCTTCTTTAACAACTGTTTTCTCTTCTTTGATGTCAGGTTTTTCTTTTGGTTTTACTGGTTCTTTTGGTTCTTCTGTTTTTTCTTCTTTAACGTCTTTGTTTTCTGTCTTTTCTTCTTTAACGTCTTTGTTTTCTGTTTTTTCTTCAGATTTTTTGGCAGGCTCTGCAGCATCTTCTTTAGTATCTTTTGTTTCTTCTTTAACAACTGTTTTCTCTTCTTTGATGTCAGGTTTTTCTTTTGGTTTTACTGGTTCTTTTGGTTCTTCTGTTTTTTTCTCTTCAGTTGGAGTTATTCCTGTTTTGTACACATCAGTTTTAGGTCGTGCAGGATGCGACATCTCATTTAAAGGAGATATACCTGTGTAGCCTATCTCATTTTCCTCATCTTTTGTAACCATATAACCTGGGATAGTTACCTTTCGCTTATTTATTGCGATATGCCCATGGTTGATAAGCTGCCGTGAATGATCAGGAGTTGTTGAAAGTCCTTTTAGGTATACAAGTGTCTGTAACCGTCGAGAAAGCACAGACTCAGTCTCAAGTGCAAGGACGTCATCAAGTGATGAGGCAGCAGGTAAAACACCGATTCTTGTAAGATGCAGAAGTAACTGATCACTCTCCTTTTTTACTTGCGGATCTTTTGTCTCCATCTTTGCTAGTAACTCTCGTGCCTGATGTCGATGTCGTCCAAGATATGTTTTTGCTTTCCATACTTCTTTATGATTCTTAAGGCCATATTTTTTTAATAATTCACGTTCAGATTTAATACGATCTTCTTTCCACGGATGAAGTGGGGTTGTATATTTTCTCCTTGGAAACTTTGGATTACCCATAAAATCACGCTCCTGGCCTCTTCTTAGATACACCAAGTGCCAATCCTTTTCGGTTGTTTGCTCTGGTGCGCTGTCCTCTTACAGACAACCCTGTTTCATGTCTGATTCCTCGATAGGATCGTATCATTTTCAGTAGATTTACATCATCTCGCAGACGTAGCTCCACGTCTGAACTTATTAAATGAATATCCTTTCCCGTATCTATATCCTTACGATGATTAAGCATCCATCCGGGAGCAATGTTTTGTATATCTTCTAAAGCTTTTTTTATTTTCTCAATTTGTGCGTCGGTTATCTTTCCCATCTTTATTTTTTTATCAATGCCTGTAGCATCTGCGATAAGAACCGCCATATGACGTCCGATACCTTTTATCTGAGCAATTCCCATAATCAGAGTTTTATCTCCGTCTATGTCAGTATTTGCAATTCGAACAATATATTGAAAATCTTCATCTTTCTCATCTTGTTTTTTCGCTGGTTTCTTAGGTTCTTCTGTAACTTTTTGTGGCTTGGTTTCACCAGTTTTTTCTTTTGATTGTGTTTCTTTCAGTTCAGTTTTTTCTTCTTTAATTTCAGAAGTCTCAACTGTTTCCACCTGTTGTTCTTTTGTTTCTTCTTTTTTAGGTTTACCTTCATCTTTAACAGTTTTTTCTTCAGTTAGTGTTTCTAAAACAGGTTTATCCACTTTTTCAACATCAGGCTTTTCTTCTACTTTTTCTGACGTTTCAACAGCATCTTCTATTTTTTGTTCTTCAGAAATACTCTCCTCGACTTTCTCTTCAGATGCTGGTTGCGGTTTTTCTACTGGTTTTTTTTCTGGTTCCTTAGTTGCGTCTTCAGCTTTTTTTTCTGTTTTCTTTTTTTCATCTGTCAATTCTATACCCCATTAATCATAGGATCATCT
>JAUWCF010000207.1 GCA_030609445.1 Thermoplasmatota archaeon
AAAATGATTTGAAACGGATGTAACTTCCTTTAATTGATTCTTCCCTTTTGACGAAAGATATCCTCCAAGATCAACTAAAAAGATGTTTTCAACACCTAACTTATAAAGAGTGTCAATTGTAACACTTGAAACTTCAGAAGAACTTGTGTATAACAATGGTGCGTTTATTATTGATGCAAGTATTGCACCTTCAGTTGCTGATGCGAGGCCATCTCCTTCTCTTCTTGTAATATTTTGCTCCCATGAATATTCAACAGTAAAGTCAGTTGAACTTGACATCTCGTTCATGGAGAAAACACTGATTGAATAGTGTTCCCCGGGTAGTAATTCACCAAGTCGTTCGATACGTAAGTCGGTCTCTGTTCCAGGTGGCAGTGGAATATCTGCTCCTTCTCCATTTTCTGGAGAGTTGCATGTTGATGAAACACCAGGTTCTCTTGTGGAGAGTACCTCTTCGCCACTTGGTCCAATGACTGAAAATCCAAGATCAACATTAGGGTCATCCCATGTAAGTTCAAAAAATGCGTTTCTGCATCCATATGGCGGAAGTTCTGGTATCTCAATTGTTGTTCCGGGATACATTTCGACATCGACTTGATAGGTCACCTGCCTCATGTTTTTTAATATATCCAAAATACGGCCGTATCTTCCAAAATTAAAGATTAAAAAGTTCCGATGTTTTTGCGGTTCAAGTGATGTATCTATTGTATTTCCATCTGGAGAAAATGATCCTAGGTCCATAGATTTTGTGGGAACATCAGTAATTGATACACTCCATTTTCCACTATGGTAAACATAACAAGATGTTTTATCAAGATCCATTCCTCCTTGCGCGTTCCAGGCGTTTGTTAAACCTGCCATCATCCAATCATCTTCCTCGTCATTCCAACAATAAATCTGGAGGTCTCTATCTCCTGCAGGAATAGACATATTAACAATTCCTTCGAATCCTGGAATGCCCATATCCAAATAGAAGCAAGGGTACCAGGATCGTACTTTTAAAAATTTATATCCTTCCGGGACGGTAAATTGGTTATAAATCGGATACACCTCATTTGTTTTTGGTACCTCAAAATGTTCTGTTAGTACTCCATCTGCTTTAGATACCGTTCCCTTAAGAGATCCATCTGTCTTGTTTTCTTGTTTTTCAATTTTTTCGTCTATTACTGCAACAACTGCACTGTCTGCATATGACCAGTCGTGAAGTGCTATCTGACTTGCGAGATTGTATGGATCGGTGCATTCAATGGTTGTATAGTTTTTTGCTCTCCAATTGATATCTAGTTTGTTTTTTGGAACGTTTATGAGTGTCATTTGGTCCAGGTATCCTCCACAATATGACATCCAGTCTTCCATAAAGTAGTCGATACCTTGACGTGCATTCAACGATCGTTCTTTTTCTTCATCGATTTTGTATTCGTCCTCGTAGAAGAGCAGTGGGTTTGAAAAAATCCGGTCTTTATTTTTGTCATAGAATACTGATGTTGGAATTGCTGCAAGGTATGCGTAATCATCAAGATAGCTTTCCGGATCAAGTTGTATAAATGTTGTTCTTTTTAATGGAATGTATGGTTTCCACGAAACGCCTCTGTCAAATCCATCTACATATGTCTTGCTTGTATCTGCAAGGACTGTTGGTAGTATAACTCCTCCAAGCATTACAAAAATAGCTATGCCTGTAAATAAAGCATTTATATTATTTATTTTTTTAACCATTTATAGCCCCCATTCTGTTATAATTTCTTTGTAACTCGTTGATTTAGTCTTTAT
>JAUWCF010000161.1 GCA_030609445.1 Thermoplasmatota archaeon
GCCTTACAGAACATTCTGAAGCGAATGCCCATATAAAATCAAGTGAAAGCTCAAGCACCAATACACGAGGTCTGCTATGGGATAACGGACCTGTTGACGAAAGAAATGCCCTTTCATGCGTAAATTGGCCTTCAAATCCACTTGATAGACAAATAGTTGATGATTTTGATGTTGAAGGTAACTGGAACATATCTGGAGGTTACTTTACACTTGTTACTTATGATGCCCATACTCAAGAATTTGTTGATGGTATGAATGTCTATTTCTATGAAGATGTTGGTAATACTCCATCAATGACAAGTTATGTAGAAATTCTTGGTGTTTCATATATATCAACAGATACAGGAAACACTTATTTTGATAGACCTGAAATTTCAATTGAGGTTATATTTGATGAGGTTGTAACACTTTTCGAAGGTAAATGGTGGGTGTGTTTCCAACCAGTGATGAATGATAACTCATTTTGGTTAACATCTGCCGGTAGTGGAGAAAATGTCTGGCTTGATTATCCAGATGACCCCAATGCGCCAAGATGGACACCTGGCTTTGATATATTCGGGGATAATTTTGATGTAAACTTCAAATTATTTGACGATATTGAAACAGATCCAGATCTTGATTGCGATGGAACACTCAGCTGGACCGACGTTACTCCAGAATCAACTATAACAGGAACGTTTACTGTTAAAAACATTGGAGAGCCTCGTTCACTACTTGACTGGGAGATTGACTCATATCCCAATTGGGGAACATGGAGCTTTGATCCCGACGGTGGAATATATCTTACTCCAGAAGCTGGAGAAATAACCGTTGAAGTAGAAGTTGTTGCACCAGCAGATCAAAACACTGAGTTTGATGGAGAAATCGTCCTTGTTAACAGCGATGATCCAGCAGACACCTGTACTATTGATGTAACACTTGCAACACCAGTGAGTCAGTTGTTGATTCTTCAGTTCTTAGAGCTGTTTACACAGAGATTTCCAATTATCGCACAGATACTTGCAGCTATACTTTAAACTAACAGAGAACAAACAACAAACTCTCTCTTTTTCTTTTTAATATTTATGGTTCATCTCCAATTTTAATGCACCTGCCATCTTTCATATATGAGCAACAGCAGTTGACGCATATGAAACTCGGCAGTTGGGATTATGAAGCTTGGCAGTAATCAAGCATCAGCAATAGCAGGCATCAATATCACATCTCCTCAGTACTTTTCCCCATGGTATTATTAACCTGTTTTTATATTACCATTTGGTTTAATCTAATGAAATGTCCCAAATGCAACAAAGACAAAAATGTTATCAAAGCCGGCCTGCGAGACACCAGGAAAGGAACGATACAACGTTTTTATTGTAAAAACTGTGACACCTTTTTTAGTGACACCAAACAACCATATACTCAATACCCACTCCATGTCATCCTCTACACTCTCCAACTCTACAATCAGGGCTACCCAGTAAAAAAAGCAAAAACACTTACCGGACGAAAATACAGCTATTCTCCACCAATACAGACCATTTATTCCTGGTTGAAAAAATATAACGATACGCTTACCTTCATCAAACTACGAAAAAAATACGCAATTGACCCAAACAGCCTTGTTACAACACATCGATTCCAACATCAACAAATCTATCCGTTCACATATCATAATCTCAAACTCAACATCCATTCAAAACAACTCCCTCAGCTAAAAAGATATATCAACTGGATAGAACGCTCACTCCCAACGAAGATGTTCCTAAGTGGACCACGTGCATCCTCAACAGAAGTAGATCATACATTAAAACCAAAACAAAAAAATAGTATCATACCAAAACTTACCAAACTTGCATTAACAACCAGTCAGAAGTCTAAATCTGCCCATGAAACCGTAGAACAATTCTTCCTGATCAATGATTCTACAACAGTTTGCAGTGAACTCCCAGTCTTCATCAACCCAAAAGAGATAGATTCACTCAATATAAACACCCCACTCACTGGCCACATTGATCTAATACAAATCAAATACGACAAACTCTACATATTAGACTATAAACCCAATCTACGGCACCCTGAACAGTACACCAGCCAACTGCAATTATACAAAGAAGCCGTTCATAAGCGAACCATCATACCAGAAGAAAACATTATCCCAGCTGTGTTCAACGAACATGCATACTATGAATTACTCTGATTATCTGTTGCCCTAGTGCCAGTATTTTTCGCATCAAAAAAATTATGTTTCAAAAGAAATACCACATCATGTTTTATCCCTAAAAAATGTTTTTAACATCGTTTAGATCATAGAGCAACACACATTCACTTTCTGCAATTTTTTTTCAAATGAAGAAAGAATGTTATTGATGATGCGTCTATCCATACGTCTTCAATAGAAAAACCATTCATCAGTATATAAACACTTTGTTTAAGAAAATCACAAAATATCGTCTTTTCTAAATGAATAGTATATAACTCAATCCATTTTCTTTTCCGCTTCTTTGGTTTTACTTTGTTCAGCTTTGGTACTATCTATCGATGTTTCCCTCATCGATTTCAACGAGTATTTATTACCAACCATTAACCATCCTTCTTTAACCAATATCTTGTCATTCATATAATCGTGTCTCTTCAACGGTAAATATCATTTTTGTCTCTTTCATTTTTTCATTTTCTCTCGGAGAGAATAAGGAGGGATAATGACTAAAATATTTATTTTAGTCGTGCATACTAAATTATGTTCAATTTAGTATATAATCGTTTAAAACCCCTTTTATCTCCCGTCACCCCTATATGTTTTTAGGGTACAAATAGGGTTTGTAAGCATTATTGATATGGAGAAAAGGTAGTTACAAGATATTTCTTAACTGTTCAGGAGAAACCAATTTATTACTGATGTTATTCTTTTTTCCACATCTTTTACATTTACATTTATCCAACGGGAAATGTTGTAAGTCTTCATCACTTGTAACAAAATAATCATCATCATAAGATGTGGAATATGCCAAATGAGTTCTATCACTTAGTCCAACACGATTTTCTTTATCATGTTTATCTAGACATTTACA
>JAUWCF010000098.1 GCA_030609445.1 Thermoplasmatota archaeon
ATAGTGACTATGAGTATATAAATCTTCTCCAAGTGTTTTTCCAGTACCTACAGAGCCTTTACAATGTAAAGGCACCTCCTATAAAATGAAAACTGAGAAATAGTGAATTTTAGAAATTATAGGCTAACTTGTAAGGTCAAGTTCATTTTAAATTTTTGGATTTTACCATTTGCAGCCATGGGAAAATCATCCACAAATTTAACGTACTTAGGTATTTTCTGATGTGAAATTTTTCCTATGCAAAAATTTCTAATGCCATCTTTAACTAAATTTGATCCCGGTCTGAGTTTAATCCAAGGTGCTGCCTCTTCACCATATTTTTCATCAGGAATTCCAAATACATAGGCATCAGCTATGTCAGGGTGAGTGTATACTCTTTATCCAAAAATAGAGATAAAGTTTTATTACTCTCAGCCGTTACTGGATATAATGAGGGATATTATCGAGGATGAACTTTTCTCCTCTTCTGTTATAAAAGATCTTCATGCACTAGACTTTGACTTTGTTCCAGAGGAACTTCCGCATAGAACAGAGCAGCTTCGAAAGCTTGCTCAGATGTTCAAGCCACTGCTTAGTGGTGTTTCACAAAACGCTGTCGTTAGAGGACCTGTTGGTACGGGAAAAACTGTTGTTACAAAAAAATTCTGCAACTCTCTTGTAGGGATTGCGCGAAAACAAGCAAAGATTATTGAATATGTTCATATCAATTGTCGGAAACGATCAACTGATTCGATGGTTCTTATCGGTGTTTTAAATCATTTTGACAAGCGATTTCCAGATCGAGGTTTTTCTGTCCAAGAGATGTTACAGATTCTTCACAAACAACTAGAGCGAAGAGAGGCACAGCTGTTACTTGTTCTTGATGAGGCTGATGCATTGTTGAAAAAAAGTGGCCCTGATCTTCTCTATAACCTCACACGATTTACCGATGAAACAATGAAGGCAGACAACCCCGTCTCAATTATTATGGTTTCACAAAAAGATGTACTGTCAGATCTGGACTCATCAGCTCTTAGCACCTTTAAAAGAAGCAACACCGTACTTTTAGATAAATATGCCCGTAATGAAATATATGATATCTTAGATCAGCGGGTAGAACTTGCGTTTCACTCTAGTACGGTTTCACGAGATAGCATTGATCTTATCGCTGATATTGCATGTGAATGGGGAGATGCACGATTTGCTATAGAACTTCTTTGGAAGGCGGGTATGTATGCTGATGAAAAACATGTTCAACTGGTGGTACCTGAACATGTACGAGCAGCAAAAGCAGAAACATATTCAGTTGTAACAGAGACAAAGTTGAAGAATCTTGAGAGGCATCATCTTCTTACACTGCTTTCGATTGCTAAAAGATTACAGAAAGACGGCAGTGCCTACGCAATCACAAGTGAGGTTGAAAAAACATATGCAATTACTTGTGAAGAATATAGTGAGAAGCCTCGTGCACATACAATGTTTTGGAGTTATTTAAAAGAAATTGAAAACGCAGGGTTTATCAGTATTAAACTCTCTGGAAAAGGTCATCTTGGTACAACGCAGATGATTTCTCTTCCTGATATTCCTGCTGAAGTATTGAGAGATAAACTTGAAGGGTTTTTAAATTAGTTTAAATCTACAATCCTGTTTTAATGGACAGTTGCTGCAGGAAGGTTTTGTCTTACAATAATTTTTCGCCAGTTCAACAATTAATGCATGCAGCTCCTTATACATAGATACTATGTCTTTCTTTGTAAGATTTTTTGAAAGTTCAGATTCGAAATACTGCTGGATTTCATCATAGGATTCATCATTTATTTTGATAGGTATTCGTTTACAGATACGTTTTGTATATGCATCGACAACAAATATGGGTAGATTTCCTGCATATAAAAGCATGGAGTCTGCTGTCTCTGGGCCAATACCGTTTAGTGATAATAATTCATCTCTTATCTCTTGTAGATCTCTTTTAAAAAAGTCATCTAAACTGTTATCATACTTTTCATAAACATGATCTGCTAAAACCTTAAGGCGTGTAGATTTTTGATTAAAAAAACCAGACGGCTGAATCATCAACTTTAGTTTCTCTACAGGCATTTCAACGATTGTTTTTACCGTTAAGGATTTGTTTTTTTTAAGATTAAAAAGAGCTTTTTCTACGTTAGACCATGCTGTGTTTTGTGTAAGAATTGCTCCAATCATAATTTCAAATCGTGGATCACTACCGTTTATTTTGTGATACTCTGGGTCATATGGCCACCACTTTTGATCTCCAAAATGGTTAAGAAGAATAGTGTAGAGTTTTTCTGGATCGACAGACATAGAATTCAGATCCATCACATTGCTTTTTCTACAATTTTTAATATATCTTCAGTTTTACTTTCAGTACTCTTTTCTAACTCACTTAGTTCCTTTGATATTTTTTTTACAAATGCTTCGTCTTTGATTGATCCTAGGTTGATTCTAACATTAAGAATTGCTGATTCTACCCCTGCCTTTGCCATAAGCGCTGAAACTGCAGCATCAGTAATTGAGTTCTGATTGCCTTTTTCAGCAAGAACTTTTGCAATATCCAAAATCTTTGTGCAGGTTTGAGCAGTCTTTAGTGGAACTTGTGCTGCTGTCTTGTATCCCTCTTGAATTGCGTTTGATCTTTTCTTCTTCTGTTCATCTGTTTCTTTTGGCATTCTAAATGCCTTAATTACGTCGTTAAAAGCATCTGTGTCTTCATCGATTAAAATTGTTAGTTCTTTTCTTAGTTTTTCACTTCTTGCAAGCACTTCTTTGATTTCTTCTTCTGCATCTTTGTATTTTTCTTTTCCAATAGTTAGATTACATACCATTGAAGAAAGTGCCGTACCAAGTGCTCCAGACAGAGCGGCTACACTTCCGCCTCCTGGTGCTGGACTGCTGGAGGCTGTTTCAGAAAGAAAACTCTTAATCGAGAGTGATGCGAGAGGTCCTGTTTCTTCAACCATATAATCAATAACTTTATCTTCTGGGTTAAACGGATAAAGCTGTGAAAGCCCAAGACGTTCTATTGCTATGGCAACAAGTTCTTCTTCATCAGTAGAGACTGGTTTTCCTTCTTTTTTTAGATAGAATCTTCCAGCGAGAACCAATGCTTCTTTTGGAACCAGACCGACAATTTCACTGCCTGTCACTTTTGCACCAAGTTTTTCTGCTTCTTCACTTGAAGCTTCATAGGCATCATGAAGGGAGACCTTATGGTAATTAAGTAGATTCATGGAGACTTGGGCGATGTTTTCATCATACATCATCCCACCAGCCTGTACTCCTTTAAATCTTCCAGGGATTCTTTCAGGTTTGCCGTCAGGTCCAATTATTTTTTCGCCGTTCTTATCTTTTTTTAGTACGCCGCTTGTTCTAATTTTCCCAGCTATTTTTCCTGCTATCGATTTATCATTTGTATCTAGGTTGATGTTATAGGCAATAAGTATTTCTCTTGCACCTGTTGCAGTCGCACCACTTTTTGGTACAAACACTGCTTTACCATACTCAGGGGCAAATGCGGGGTCTTTGAATTTCTCTTCAAGTGCTTCGTATTCACCTTTTCTGATGTCTGGTAGTCTCACGCGTTCAGGTTTTGTTGCAGAGTTTGCATAGAGAAATACTGGTACTCCAAGTTCTTCTGCCATTCGCTCTCCAAACTTCTTAGATAGTTTGATACAATCATCTTGAGTTACTCCTTTTATTGGGATAAACGGCATGACATCAAGAGCACCCATTCTTGCATGTTCTCCCTTATGTTTTGTCATATCTATGAGGGCGATACCAATTTTTGCTGCTTGAAAAGCGGCTTCAAGAACCGGCTCAGGTTCACCAACAAATGTGTAGACGGTCCGGTTGAAATCTGCGCCAGGATCGACATTGAGAAGTTTTACTCCTTCAACTGCTTTTATCGCTGCGGATATTGCATCAATAACGGATTTGTCTCTTCCTTCGCTGAAATTTGGGACGCATTCGACTATTTTTTCCATAATATGTACCGTAAACCCTTAATCTAGGTTATTCTTTTAACTATTTGGGAACTCGATATGAAAACAGTTGATATTCTCATAAAAAACGCATCTGAACTTGTTACGCTGAAAGGACCTAATGCTCCAAGAACAAAACAACAAATGAGTGATTTATCAATCGTTAACAATGGTTCGATTGCGATGCATGACGGTAAAATTGTTGAGATTGGTAAGAATTTGAATTATTCGGCTGAAAAAACTATTGATGCCCATGGAAAAACAGTGATGCCGGGTTTTGTTGATTCTCATACTCATTTAGTATTTGCAGGATCTCGTGAGTTTGAGCTTGATATGAAACTGAAAGGTTTTTCATATATGGATATCTTGAAGAAAGGCGGTGGTATTTTTTATACCGTTAATGAGACAAGAAAAGCATCAGATGATCAGTTAATTAAGGAGAGTAAAAACCGTCTTGACACTATGCTTTTACATGGTACGACAACATGTGAGGCAAAAAGCGGGTATGGGCTTGATACAAAAACAGAACTTAAGATACTAAAAGTACAGAAACAACTGCAGAAACTGCATCCTATAGATATTGTCTCAACGTTTCTTGGTGCACATGCTATCCCAAAAGAGTTGGGTTCTGATGAATATGTTGATCAGATTATTGATGAGATGCTTCCAAAAACAAAAGGATTAGCACGGTTTTGTGATGTGTTTTGTGAAAAAGGAGTGTTTACCGTTGATCAATCGCGACGGATTTTAGAAGCGGGAAAAGAATATGGTCTTACGCCAAAGATTCATGCTGATGAAATCGTTGACACTGGCGGTGCAGGTCTTGCTGCAAAGGTAGGAGCTGTTTCTGCAGATCATCTTCTGATGTCATCTGATACAGGTTTGAAAGCGATGGCCAAATC
>JAUWCF010000095.1 GCA_030609445.1 Thermoplasmatota archaeon
GTTGAAACCGTGATAAAAAACGGAAGAATTGTTTAATTTCTTTGTTTTTTTGACTTCTGCTAGGCTTTTAAGGAAATATAGATATAGATAGTATATTATACCCTGAATAGATGGGTGAGCGTGAGGAGACCAAGGGCTTAAGGAAAGAACTTGGACTTCTTGGCATTTTTTGTATAGCCGCTGGTGCTATGATTAGTTCTGGATTGTTTGTATTGCCGGGGTTGGCGTTTAAGTATGCAGGTCCAGCTGTTCTCATATCATACGGCATTGCAAGTCTTTTGGTTATACCCTCATTACTATCAAAAGCTGAGCTTTCTACAGCTATGCCAAAGGCAGGTGGAACTTATTTCTTTATAGATCGAAGTATGGGACCAATGATGGGAACCATTGGCGGGTTTGCCGCCTGGTTCTCTCTAGCATTTAAAAGTGCTTTTGCCCTGGTAGGTATTGGCGTGTTCGCTGTTCTGCTTAATCCTGGTTTTACTGAGATGCAGATGAAGCTGATTGCTGTTTTCTTCTGCATAATCTTCACTATCATAAATATCCGTGGAACAAAACACACAGGAAAAACACAGATATTCTTGGTTATTGGTCTTCTTGCTCTTCTTGTTTTTTATGTCGTTGCAGGATTTTTCTTTATCCAGCCTTCTCATTTCAGTAATTTTGCACCGTATGGATTTGATTCTGTTTTTTCAACAGCAGGTCTTATTTTCATCTCATTTGGCGGTTTAACCAAGGTGTGTAGTGTTGCAGAAGAATGCAAAAATCCTGGGCGCAATATTCCTCTTGGCATGTTTTTTTCGTGGGGAATTATCTCAATCCTCTACATACTTGTTATTTTTGTAACGATAGGTATAGTAAATCCTTCTCAGTTGCAGACATCTCTTACACCAATCTCGCTTGGTGCCGACAATATTCCTATTTTAGGAGGTATTGGTGGCGCGGTTATGGCTGTTGCTGCTATTTTAGCATTTATTTCAACAGCTAATGCAGGTCTTCTTGCAGCATCCCGGGACCCAATGGCGATGGGCAAAGACCAACTCATCCCTCATTCTTTTGCAAAGGTATCAAAGCGAGGAACTCCAACATTCTCAATACTATTTACTTCTGGTTTTATGATTTGCGTGATTTTGTTTTTAGATCTTGAAAGTCTTGTGAAGACCGCGTCACTTCTCAAAATACTGTTGTTTTTATTTGTAATATTTTCACTTATTATCATGCGGGAAAGTAAGATACGACACTATCGTCCTAAATTTAAATCTCCTTTTTATCCATGGGTTCAACTTGCAGGAGCTGCTGGCCTTATATTTCTCATGTTTGAAATGGGTCTTGTTCCAATGATTCTCGTTGGAGTTTTCATTCTTTTTGGGTTTTTATGGTATTGGTTTTTTGCTCGTGATAAAATATGGAGAGAATATTCACTACTCCACATTATTGAGAGGCTCACTGGGACTAAGTCAACTGGTTATCTGGTAGATGAGGAATTACGGGAGATTCTAATAGATAGAGATGATGTCACGGAGAAACGGTTTGAACATCTTATTAAAAAATGTGAAGTTATTGATATCTACAAATATCAGCTCCCTGATAAGTTTGCACGATTGATAGCACATAAACTAGCTGAGCGATTGGACACTGATGAAGATAAACTATATAGATTTCTTAAGAATCGGGAGAAGGATTCAAATATTGTTTTACATCCAGGTATCGCCATTGTCTCACATATTATTAAGGGACGTGATAAGTTTGAGATAGTATTAGTGAGAAGCAAGAAAGGTATTTTCCTTTCTGATGATGTTGATCCAATTCATGCATTTATTATGATTGTTGCTACTCAGGATCAGCAGAGTTTTTATCTCCATTCGCTTATGTGGATTGCTCAGATTGCTGAAGAAACTGATTTTGAGAAGGAATGGATAGATGCAGAAGACAGCGATGAGCTGAGAGACATTATTCTCTCATCGTGGAAGAGACGAAAAGTCTATTAGTATTGGGGAAGTCAGATTGAGGTGCAACCTCTAAATTGTGTATTCAAATACCTTGTTTTTTTTATATTTTTTACCACAGTGTGGACATATTCTAAAATCCAACGGAAAACTATGTCTGCAGTGAGGACATTTTTTATCTTCCTTTTCATCCATGTTTATCACCTACTGTTTTACTGCCTACTCTTTAGATTTGTTCAACTTTGCTTCCACAGTGTGGGCAACTGCTTTTACTTGCCTTGAATATTGCTGAGCATTGGCTACATGCATACAACATTTTTCTTACCTCAATCAATGTTACTTAATAGCATGTAACAGTATAGCATTTATCATATATATCTGTTTCGAGAAAAAAAGCAAAATTTCAATAACTCTTACTATAAATACCTAAAAAAGTCTTATGTCCTATGTCAAATGAGTAGTATTTAATATGTTATCCTTTTTATGCCTTCACTAGTTCAGGTAATTTTTCAGAAACTCCACCATGAGCTAAGATTCTTTTTTAGTTTGTCGACAAGCTGTTCAATTTCTGCAGCGTTTATATCTTCAATCTCCTCTTCTTTCAGATAATCTTTTTTTCCTAATAAACCACACATGATATTGTAATAGGAATATACACTTGCACTGCTATTATATCCACCGCCAAAAAGAACAAGTAATTTGTCACAAGTTTTAGAAGACAACTCCTTCATTTTTTGAGCTAGGTAAAAATAGGTCTGATGTGTAAGGTTTAGATCTGCGAGTGGATCAGAATGATGTGTATCTACTCCGCATTGATAGATAATAATTTCTGGACGGAATTGTTTTGTGAGTGGTGGAATAATTTCATCAAATGCATTAAGATAGCTTTTACTTCCTGTACCTGGTGGTAGTGGTAGATTTATCGTGTATCCCTCACCGTTGTCTTTTCCTGTTTTTTCTATATTGCCAGTACCTGGATACAGCGTTCTTCCATCTTGATGAAATGAAATATTCAAAACTGTTGGGTCGGTATAGTAGATTTCTTGCGTTCCATTAGCGTGATGTACATCAAGATCTACGATGAGAAACCGTTGTAGTTTATGTTTCTCCCGTATGTATTCTATTACTATTGCTATGTCGTTGAAGAAGCAAAAACCTGATGAGGAGCTTTTACTTGCATGATGGAATCCTGCGAGAAGATTTGCCGTGCAATTAAATCCTTCAAACAATTTTTCTCCTGCAAGCAGTGTTCCACCGACGGCAAGACTTGCATACTCGTAGATTCCTTTTGGTGCTGGTGTATCAGATGCAAGCCATCCCCCTGTTTCACTAAGTTTTTTTACGTGATCAACATAGTTTTTATCATGTACTTTTAGAAGATCTGTTTCTTTTGCTGTTTCAGGAATAAGTATGTCTGTTTCATCAATTATTTTTTTCTTTTTTAAAAGTTCCATTGTTTTTTTTGGTTTATCGCCTACCAAAGGATGAATTGTTCCAAGATCATATTTGTTATAATCCTCATGGTAAACGATTGCGATCATAGATGATGTTTATGTGAAGAGGTTTTTTAAGATTATGGAATGTATGGGTGGGCAGTTGATTGTAGTGTGGAGCAAAATTGGCATTTATTCTGTGATGTTTTCGATATCTTTGTATTGGTTTTTTTGGTTTATATCCAAATTTCATGGTTTAATTTGGTTTAGTGCCATGAAATATATGTAACTTACCAATAAGTTTAAATATGAATAAAATTATACTTATATGTAAGAAATATTAAAATTTAACCGAAAAAAATTGGTGATATAAGTGAATAACAATAACGCGCAAGGGAATATGTCCATCAATGATGTAGGTAGTATTGCTAGAATAATAGATACTGAAATGACCGTACTAGAAAGAATGAAAATCAAAAAAAGCACATTGCTCCGAATGGTCGGCGCAGCAGTTGTCTACCTAACCATGATGTCTATTTTCTCCATCTTTCTATAATAAAAATTGAGAAAGACACAGATTCAAAAAAGGAGAATCGCAATGGAATTGATTCTTTATGTAATCGTGCTGGCGTTCCTCTTTGAAACTATGGATTCATCAGCAGGAATGGGCTTCGGAACCGGACTCACGCCATTGTTGTTCATCTTAGGATTTGAACCTCTCCAGGTAGTACCAATACTTCTTATTTCAGAAGCAATCACAGGCTTAACATCTGGCTTTTTCCATCACGAATTCGAAAATGTGAAGTTTTCCATAAGGCGACCCTTTAACAAAGAGACCAAGATAATGATTATGATAGCAGGAATAGGTTGTGTGGCTATCTTATCATCAGTTTTTCTTACATACTTTGCAATAGGATTTTCAAAAAATATAATAAAGACATATGTAGCAATTCTTGTCCTTGTTATGGGGATCATTGGGATGATAAGGTTAAAGAGTAAAAGAGGCACTTTCAGACCAAAATTACTCGCTGGATTTGCAGCTTTAGCAGGCTTCAATAAAGGAATTGGGGCTGGAGGCTATGGACCAGTTGTTATGATGGGACAGTTATTCTCAGGTATTTACGAAAAAACTGCTACTGCCATTGTTTCTCTAGCAGAAGGTATTGTATGTGTTGTGGGTGTAGCGACATTCTTATTGATTTCTGCTTATGGCGTTACAATAGATTATGTTCTTTTGCCGTCTATAGTGACTGGAGGTTTTCTAGCTGCTCTGATTTCACCTTATATGGTTCGTGTACTTCCAAATAAGCTTTGGAGGATAGTAATCCCTTCATATGCAATTTGTATGGGAGTTCTTATGATAACAAAACTATACATCCTCTAATACATTAGTAGGTTGATCGATAATATCCTTTATCTTGAAAATTTAAGAATTTAGTTGGTATCTATTGATATTCAATGTTCTTGACTGTTTTAGTTGCAATAATATCTATATCTGTATCTGCAACATTTTTTAGGATTGCCTGCCCAGATTTAACAGGGGCTTTTATATCAACTCTTTTTATCTCTTCTAAAACAGAGAACACTTTTTCTTTTGGGATAGGTTTTGAACTTTTAACA
>JAUWCF010000114.1 GCA_030609445.1 Thermoplasmatota archaeon
GAAGAAACGACGTTATATTTTCTACAGTTGATCCATTTACCTATTGGTATGTTGCAGAACTAGAAGCAGCTGGAGAGATGCTTGGTGCACTCTCTGTTGGTCCTGCAGCCTACATTGCTGCACATCACGGAAGCCCCGTACTTCTTATCGACAACCATCCAGAATTATCTTCTGCACTTCCATGGCATAATGAACTATGGAGACGTCATCCTGATGGCTATTCGAAGCTGCCAACAGTATCTGAGATGTATCTAACAGGAAAACGAGTATATGATTTCTTAAAAGCCCTAGATTACGATAAAGAAGGAGAAGAAACAATCATAACAGTTGCGGGCCAATATGATATAGGTTTAACTTGGGATAGAGTATTTGTCGGAAAAGGAAAACCTGGACGATTTATCGGATCCCCAACAGATCTTTCCGTTTGGATTTCAAAAAACGTGTTTTATCCACAGCTCGTCTTTGAAAACCCAGCAATAGACCAAAACGGCGTACAATTGATAAACGGAAGTAGCAGTAGAAGAGGAACCTTAGGTATCTTTCCACCTTATCGAGGGAAACTTGGGCTAAAAATAACAAAAGAATCTCAAGAAGAAACATTCAAATATCCAGTTCTTGACACGTTGATTTGTTATGATCATAAATTCAATAGTAGAGCAAGTAAATACTGGGGATTCACGTATGCATGTGCAGATGGGGATATACCTGGCGAGACACCATCCAATAATCCAATTGATGATGGTGTTATGATAGCAGTGAATGGTCAGGAAGGCGCTTTTCTTGCTGATTTAAGTGGATCAGAAGTTCAACCGTTTTACCTTAGAAAAGGCGGATATGACCCAGTTTATTCAACTAATTTTGAAGCAAATATGAACAATCTCAATAAGGGTGTTCTGCTTTGGATGATCAACACCCATGGTGCTCCTTTAGATGGCGGTATGCTTATGTTTTGGGATGTTGAGGGCAATAATCCTGTGGGTTATCCACCGATTCCTCTAGCTGGGTACAACAAAGAAACAAACCCATGGAGAGGATACGAATGGCTTATGGGCTCAACTGAAGAGCCTGACACAATGACATCAGAAATTCATGGGATACTTCCAGCTCTAACAGGAAACCCCACTCGTACAGGATTGCTTACAACAGCACTTGATTGGGCACTTGCAAAAAGACCAATACGAGATATGATTGGAAGAATTGCAGGTCTCCCACTTGTTAAATGGTTTACTCCAACATGGCTCCAAGATACTGAGGATTACTATGATGGTGTTATTATAACGATTTTCGTAGGAAGATTTGGAACGGCATGGTATAATGGCACAATGATAGATGACGAACTTGGTAACCTCCACTCTACCGGGATAAGCAGTGTTGCATGTCTGCCTGCAGGTAAATATCTTCATCTTACGATGATGAGGCATGGATCTGTATTTCAGATAATGGATCCCTGGGCTACCTCATGGTATTCTGATGTATGGCAAAACATGGTGCCACGTGGAATCGCACTAGGTCAAACAATCGGTGAAATTTATTCTGAGGGAATCAGCAAAGTCGGTATCCTTTACGTTGCAGATGAAGATGATGCGCCGCAATGGTGGTGGGATCTTGCAGAAAATGTATGTCTATATGGAGATCCTGACCTACGGATATGGGTACCAAGCACTGAGTATAGCAGTAAGAACCACTGGGAGCCAGAAGATGTATCACCAATAAGTTATGATGTACATGAAGGATTTTATGTTGATGGACATATGCCATACGGTGTTGAAGAATATCCAAATCAAAAAGAACCAACATCGCTTATTGGACAGATAGCCTGGATTGCAGTAATTGTAGCAATACTATCAGTAGCCATCATTGGTGCAATTGTTCTTATAAAAAAGAGACGATAAAACATCGACAGATACATCTAACCCTTTTTTTCTTTTTTCTATAATTTTTATACGGTAACTTTTTGAAACGTTATGGGATTTCAGGATAGATTATAATGAAGATAGACCCTTGGAGTTCAACCACATATCAGGATTACACACGACTACGTGACGAATTTGGCATTCAAGAATTTTCAGAAGACCTCTGGAAAGATTTGCCACATCCCCATAGACTCTTGAGAAGAGGTGTTGTTTTTGGCCATCGAGGTTTTGAATTAATCCATGATGCAATAATTAACAAAAAACCATGGGCAATACTGACAGGACTTATGCCCTCTGGAAAAATGCATCTTGGACATAAAATGGTGATCGACGAAGTAATCTACTACCAAAGCTTAGGCGCAGATATCTTTATTGCGGTAGCTGATATTGAAGCTTTTGCAACTCGAGGATATACTCTTGAAGAAACTGAAGAGCTTGCGTTAAACGAATATATTTCAAACTATATTGCACTTGGTTTAAAACCTGAGAAATGTCGTATTTATTTCCAATCAAAACATCAAGACGTAAAAGATATGGCGTATATTTTAGGTAAAAAGATTAACTGGTCTCAAATGGTTGCTACATATGGTTTTACTGAATCAACCAATATGACACATATTTTTTCTCCACTTGTTCAAACAGGAGACATTTTGCATGTTCAGCTGAAAAAATTTGGTGGGGTAAGACCAACGCTGGTTCCTGTAGGTGTTGATCAGGACCCTCATATAAGGCTAAGTAGGGATATCTCACAGGCACATAGGCTATATAATGTAACAGTAACAAAAGATAACAAAATCGGCGTTTTTGTTAAAGTCGACAAAGATATAGAAAAATTACTTGATAATGCAGAAGAAATCCTAAATAAACTACATTTCACAGAGTTAAAACGAATTACAGATTATAAAGCAATTTACATTAAGAAAGCCGAAGAAGAAGATATACCACGAATTGATGAACATCTTGCAAAATCTGAAACAAGATTTGGAGGATATGGATTCTTTCAACCATCAGCTACATTTCACAGATTTATAACAGGTCTTACTGGCGAAAAAATGTCATCTTCAAAACCTGAAAGTGCAATCTTTCTTTCAGATACTCCAGAAGATGCACGAAAAAAGATAATGCATGCAAAAACCGGAGGAGCCGTAACTCTTGAAGAACAAAAAAAACATGGTGGAAACCCTAGTGACTGCATGGTTTATGAATTGTTTTTATATCATCTTATTGAAAATGATGATGAGCTAGCGGAGATTTATAATTCATGTAAAAGTGGAAAACAGATGTGTGGAAATTGTAAGAAATATGCATCTGAACTTATGGAAAAAAATCTTATTAGCATTGCTGAAAAACGAAAAACTGCAGACAAAAAAATTAAAGATTATTTAATCTAAGTTTTAGTCGTATGAATCGTATACGCCATCATCATTCATTATTTTCTCAAATTTCGAATCTAGTTTTTTCTGTTTTGTCGAAAAACTCGTGTTTAGACAACTAAATGCTTCCTGTGAAGTCGAGGCTTTTCCTTTAACTGGCACTTTAATACCTAAATCGTTTCCTTTGAGTCCTTCTTCAAAAATTTTCTGAGGATGAATACCTTTATCGATGTTTCGTATGATTTTTTGTATATCTCCTTGGACGACCCCAAAATCCCCTGAATCCTTCCGTATTGTTTTTTCAATGTCTTCATCAATATTTCTCGCTATTTTAGATCCAACTCCTTTTACGTGATAAGGATTTTTGTAGTATTCTTTAATGAGATATATACCAATATTTGGGTTGAAAATATAACAATCATTTGAAAGAAGGTTACGATCTTTCCCGAAGGTAGCCATCCATCCTTTTGGATGTTTCTTTGAATCCTTTATAATGTCAGTTAATATTTCATTCCTGGATTTGATTTGCACAAATACTTGTTATAGCATACGAGAATAAGAATATAACGGATAAAAGAAGATATACTTATGTTGAATACGGTTTCAACAAGTTAATCTAGGAGTTGGTGACCGAAATGTTTGTAAAAGAAATTATGACAAAAAATTAGGCTTACTTCTTATCGACGTAGGTAAATGGTTCTTTACAGTTGTCTATTCTTTCCGCATGCTTTTTTGAAAAAACAAGCTCAATTGCCTTCATTTGATCTGGAGTTACATGTTTTCTTCGGATAAGTATCTCATCACATTCATTGTAAATCGTAAGACATCCATCAGATGAGCCATAAACTGCTTTAAACAATTTGTTGTCTTCATTCCAAATCCAAATCTTAGAATCTTTCTTATTCAATGTATCACTTCTTTTAATTG
>JAUWCF010000209.1 GCA_030609445.1 Thermoplasmatota archaeon
CCACCAAACATAAATTGTTTGGAAGTAGACTTCTTGACCGGAAAAAAGTTAAAAACACTGTGTTATTGCTTGTATTGAAATATATGGAAGAGACACCAAAGAGTCATCCGCGTTACCAATCTCTTGTTATCCGGGAGAAAATATCTAACGGTATGAAAAAAGGGCTTGTACATGAAACAGGTCTTATTGCTCATGGTCGCGGTGAGGCTTTTGATTATTTGCTTGGTGAAAAAACACAGTTTTTTGCAGATAACGCTGAAAAAGTTGCTGCTGCAGCGTTACTTGCAGCTAAGGATCCTGTAATTTCTGTTAATGGTAATGTTGTCGCTCTTGTTTCAGAGGAATGTATAACTCTTGCAAATAGTGTTCCTGCTAAAATTGAGGTTAACTTATTTCATAGGACTAATGAGCGCATGAGTATTCTTGTAGAAGAGTTGAAAAAACATGGTGCTAAAAATGTTTATGGCAAAAAAGCTGATGCTCGTATTCCTGGTTTAGATCATAACCGTGGTCTTTGTGACAAGGAGGGTATTTTTTCTGCTGATGTTATACTTGTTCCTCTTGAAGATGGAGATCGGTGTGAAGCGCTTAAACGTATGGATAAAAAGGTTATTGCCATTGATCTTAATCCGCTTTCTCGTACTGCAAAAACCGCTGATGTTACAATTGTTGATAATATTATCCGCGCAATTCCAGGTATTAACAGATGGGTGGAAAAACTAAGAGATACAGATGAAAAAACCCTAAATGATATGGTTGATTCTTGGGATAACGATAAAATGCTTGGTAATGTGTTAAGTTTTGTTTCAAAAAGACTAAATTCAATGTATTAATATGGGTGAATCTATGAAATCGTATCGTAGTCATTATTCAAAGGATGTTACAACAGAGGATTATGGTAAAAAAATAACTGTTGCTGGTTGGGTTGAAGATATTCGTAATATTGGTTCTATCGCATTTATTATTCTGCGTGATAGAAAGGGTACTCTTCAGGTAACTGGTCTTAAAAAACAGCACCCTGAGTTGTTTGAAAAACTAGTAGGTATTTCTCGTGAGTCTGTTATCGCTGTTGAGGGTCTGTGTAAGGCTAGTGATAAGGCTAGGAATGGTTATGAGGTTATACCTGAAAAGTTTGAGGTTTTATCCGCAGCTGAAACACCTCTTCCATTAGGCGTTGTCGATAAGGTAGAATCTGATCTTGATACTCGTTTGGATAACCGTTTCATTGATTTGCGTAAACCTGAGATTCAGGCAATTTTTAAGATTAGAACACAGGTTATCGCTGCTATTCATGAGTATCTGAAATCTCAGAGTTTTATAGAGGTACATACCCCTAATATTATCGCTAGTAGTTCTGAGGGGGGAACTGATGTTTTTAAACTTGAATATTTTGAAAAAGAGGCTTTTCTTGCTCAATCCCCTCAATTATACAAGCAGATGTTGATGGCTACGGGCCTGGATCGTGTTTATGAGATTGCTTGGTATTTCCGTGCAGAGGAACATAACACCCGACGGCATCTTAATGAGTCTACTGCTGTTGACTTAGAGATGGCTTTTATTAATAGTGAAGAAGATGTTATGGAAATCTTAGAAAATCTTGTCTACAATATGTGGAAACGTGCAAGCAAGTGCACTGAAGAACTTGACATTCTTGATAAAAAAGTTGTTTTACCAAAGTTACCGTTTAAACGATTACCATATGATGAAGTAATTAAGAAAT